>RFSU01000160.1 GCA_009923795.1 Sphingomonadaceae bacterium | reverse complement strand
CAGCGGGTAATAGGTGCCGCCTTTCACCGTCGCGTCATTGCAGACGATCATGCATTGGCGGCCCGACACGCGTCCGATGCCCGTAATCAGGCCTGCGCCGGGGATTTCATCCTCATAAAGACCAAAAGCCGTCAGTTGACCAATTTCGAGGAATGGACTGCCTGGATCGAGCAGGGCTTCCACACGGTCGCGGGGGAGCAGCTTGCCGCGTGAGACATGCCGTTCCCGTGCGCGGTCATCCCCGCCCAAAGCGGCTTGGCTGACATGCGTGTAGAGTGCATCTCGCAAGGACTGATTATGGGCTACGCGCGCTAAACTTTCCGGAGCATCGGGGGCGTAAAGCGTTTGGAGGACGGGGGCACTCATGCGCCGATCAATTCCCGGCCAATGAGCATGCGGCGGATTTCGTTGGTTCCCGCCCCAATATCCATCAGCTTGGCATCGCGCAGATAGCGTTCCACGGGCCAATCCTTGGTATATCCGGCACCTCCCAGTGCCTGAATAGCCTCCAGCGCGACCCGCACCGAATTTTCGGAAGAGAGCATGACGGCACCTGCCGCATCAAAGCGCGTTGTTTGGCCGGCATCGCACGCCTTTGCGACAGCATAGACATAGGCCCGTGCCGAATTGAGCGCGACATACATGTCCGCCACCTTGGCCTGCATCAACTGGAACGAGCCAACAGGCACGCCAAATTGCTTGCGCTCCCGAACATAGGGAATGACCGTATCGAGGCAGGCCTGCATGATGCCA
Source organism: Sphingomonadaceae bacterium (assembly GCA_009923795.1). Lineage (GTDB taxonomy): Bacteria > Pseudomonadota > Alphaproteobacteria > Sphingomonadales > Sphingomonadaceae > Aquisediminimonas. The sequence continues at coordinate 4,617 of RFSU01000160.1, read as the reverse complement.
AGGCCAATGCCCGCCAAAACCGCGCGTTCATAATCAAGCCCCGACATTAAGATGCCAACGCCACCATGGATGGGGCCGACCACATTTTCATCCGGAACAAAGCAATCGTTGAAAACCAACTCTGCCGTGGGGGAACCGCGCATGCCCATTTTGTCGATTTTCTGACCGATGGAAAATCCCGGCATATCCTTTTCAATCAGAAAGGCAGTGATCCCCTTTGAGGCCGCATCCGGCACGCTTTTGGCGTAAACGAACAAGGTATCCGCATAGGCAGAATTGGTGATCCAGAATTTTGTCCCGTTGAGGCGATATCCGCCCTCCACCTTGTCGGCGCGCAGCTTCATCGAGACGACGTCCGATCCCGCGCCCGCTTCCGACATGGCAAGGCTGCCGACATGGTCGCCCGAAATGAGCTTGGGCAGGTACTTTGCCTTTTGCTCCGGATTGCCCCAGCGACGGATCTGGTTGATGCAGAGGTTGGAATGCGCCCCATAGCTCAGCCCAATAGAGGCTGACGCGCGGCTGATTTCCTCAACAGCAATTGTGTGTTCCAGATAACCAAGGCCCAGCCCGCCCCAATCTTCCTCCACAGTCATGCCATGCAGCCCAAGGGCGCCCATTTCTGGCCAGATCTCGCGCGGGAACCAGTCTTCCGCATCAATGCGTGCGGCAAGGGGGGCAATGCGATCTTCGGCAAAGCGTCGGGTGCTTTGGCGGATCATCGCGGCATGTTCACCAAGGCCGAAATCAAATTCGGGGGTTGCTGGCATCTCAATCTCCTATTGGACGGTTAGGTAGCAGAGCAGTTGCATCATGCAAAACATTGATGAATCGGGCCTAGCCTAGCTCGCTTGGCTTGGTTACATGGGCCGCCACGACTCAAACGGGGACTTTATTGTGGCAATCGATATTCCGCTCGGCCTGACTTTTGACGATGTGCTGCTTCAGCCGCGTGAATCCGATGTTCTGCCCAGTCAGGCGGATACGCGGACGCAATTGACGCGCGACATTACACTCAACATCCCCGTGCTCTCGTCCGCGATGGATACCGTCACTGAAGCCGATATGGCGATTGTCATGGCGCAGTTGGGCGGCCTTGGCGTTTTGCACCGTAATCTTTCGATTGAGGAACAATGCAAGGCCGTGCGGCAGGTGAAGCGGTTTGAATCGGGCATGGTTGTCAATCCGATCACCATTGAGCCGACAGCAACGCTGGCAGAGGCCAAGGCCATTATGGCCGCCAATCGCATTTCGGGCATTCCAGTGGTTGAGGCAAACGGCCGACTGGCAGGTATTTTGACCAATCGCGATGTGCGCTTTGCCGAAAACCCCAATCAAGCTGTGTCGGAATTGATGACGCATGAAGATCTGGTGACGGTGAAGGCGGGTGTTGATCACAATGAAGTCCTGCGCCTGTTCCATTCACGTCGCATTGAAAAGCTGTTGGTAGTTGATGATGCGTTCCATTGCGTCGGTCTGATTACGGTTAAGGACATGGAAAAGGCGGTGACCTATCCCGATGCAACCAAGGATGGGGCAGGGCGGCTTCGCGTGGCAGCGGCCTCAACTGTGGGGGATGCCGGGTTTGAACGCACCGAGGCTTTGATCGCGGCCGAGTGTGACCTGATCGTGATCGACACCGCTCATGGCCACAGCAAGATGGTCTCTGCCGCGGTTGAGCGCGTGAAAAAGCTGTACCCCAAGGCGCAGATTATTGCCGGCAATGTGGCAACAGCAGAAGCGACCCGCGCATTGATTGATGCGGGTGCCGATGGTGTGAAAGTTGGCATTGGGCCGGGCTCCATCTGCACCACGCGCGTTGTCGCGGGGGTCGGCGTTCCGCAGCTGACGGCCATCATGGAAGCAGCCGAAGAAGCCAAGAAATCGGGCCTTGGTGTTATTGGTGATGGCGGACTTCGCACATCGGGGGATGTCGCTAAGGCGCTGGCAGCCGGGGCAACGAGCGTGATGGTCGGTTCGCTTCTCGCGGGCACCGAAGAAGCGCCCGGCGAAACATTCCTCTATCAAGGCCGTGCGTATAAATCTTATCGGGGCATGGGCTCTGTCGGGGCGATGGCCCGTGGATCAGCCGATCGTTACTTCCAGCAGGATATCAAAGATCAGCTGAAGCTCGTGCCCGAAGGCATTGAAGGGCAGGTTGCGTTTAAGGGCCCGGCCAAAGATGTGATCCACCAGCTTGTCGGCGGCGTAAAGGCCGCTATGGGCTATACGGGTTCGCGGACAATTCCCGATTTGCAAGAGCGTGCGCGCTTTGTGCGGATCACCGGGGCCGGTCTGCGCGAAAGCCATGTGCATGATGTGACGATTACGCGCGAAGCCCCTAACTACCCGACGCGCGGCTGACGATTTTGTCAGGCCCGCACAAGGATTGATCCATGACACCAAGTGCGCGCGTTCAAACAGCGATTGAGATTCTTGACGCCATCTTATTGGCGGCCCGCACCAACGGGGCGGCGGCAGACAGCGTGATCGCGCAGGAGTTTCGCGCGCGGCGCTATGCCGGGTCAAAGGATAAACGCGCTGTCCGCGACCTTGTCTATCGCGCTATCAGGGGCTTTGGCGCGCCGCCCATATCCGGTCGCGCGGCGATGCTTGGCCTGCAGGATGAAACGATTTCTGCTGAATTTGGCGCTGGAGGCTATGGCCCGGCGGCGGTCACAGAGGATGAACCCAAAGCGGAGCCGACATTGGTCGCAGATTGGCTGCGTGCAGAGTTTCTGCCGATGGTGGATGAGGCTGAACAGGCGGGTCTGCTTGGCCGCGCGCCCTTTGATCTGCGGGTCAATCGGCTCAAAGCCGATCTCGCGACTGTTCAGGCCGATTTGGGCGGGGAGACGGTTCTGCATGTTCCAGATGCCCTGCGCTTTGCCGAAGGGTTCGATATTGCCAGCCATTCGGCCTATCTCGACGGTAAGGTTGAAGTTCAGGATGCAGGCAGCCAGCTGATTGCGCGGGTCTGCAAGGCCGCACCCGGCATGATCATTGTTGATTTTTGCGCTGGGGCCGGTGGCAAGACCCTTGCACTGGCAGCAGAGATGAATGGGCAGGGACAACTCATCGCATGCGATACTGACCGCACGCGCTTGCAGCGCCTGCCAGAGCGCGCGGAAAGAGCAGGTGCCGTGGTCGAAAGCCGTCTGCTCAATCCCAAGCGTGAACATGAGGCGCTGGCCGATCTTGAGGCGGTGGCAGACGTTCTCTTGGTCGATGCGCCTTGTTCTGGCAGCGGCACTTGGCGGCGCAATCCGGAATTGCGCTGGCGCTTAACGCCAGAGCGGCTTGATCGGCTCACCCAATTGCAGGCTCAGGTTCTGGATGCCGCCATGCCGCTGGTGCGTCCGGGCGGCAGCCTTGTTTATGCCGTCTGCTCCCTTTTTGCCCGAGAAGGGGCAGGGCAGGTGGATGCTTTTCTCGCGCGACATGCGGGCTGGTCGGCTGATCTTCTTGCCCTTCCCTTGGGCCGAATTTCGGGTAAAGGCTATGTCCTAACCCCCCTTCATGACGCAACCGATGGATTTTTCATCGCGCGTCTGACAAGAAGTTGTTAGTCATGCGAACGACCAACGCATTGGAGTCTATCATGCGCTTTGCGGCCCCGGCCATTGCCCTTTCACTCGCTTTTGCGACCGTATCGAGCGTGGGCTATGGGAAGCGCGTTGCAGATGACCAGATTGATCCCCAGTCCATGGCTTTGACCAAATTGGGTATGGAAGATGCAGCGGCTGGCCAGCTTGAAGAGGCCACGGACGCGTTGGAATCGGCGCTGGCTGTCGATCCGCGCAATCGTGCGGCCTATATTGAACTGGCGTCTGTGGCGAGGAAGCAAGGCCTGTCGGGCAAGGCCATTCGGATGTATCGCGAAGCCTTGTTGATTGAACCCAATGATGTGATTGCCCTGTCAGGGCAGGGCGAGGCTCTGGTGCAAAAGGGCGCCGTTACACGGGCACAGGAAAATCTAGCGCGGATCGAAAAGCTTTGCGTCAATGCCTGCCCTGAGCAGACCCGCCTTGCAGCCGCGATTGAAAAAGGCCCAGATAAGCCCGTGATGGCAGCTGAAGCAGCGCCGTCAAAACCTGTGAATGTGCCTGCTAATGACCAGCAGCCGAACTAAACGCACGCGCTAACGCGACAAACTCATCGACTGTTAGGGTTTCGGCACGCCGTTCCCCATTGATGCCGCTTTCCTCCATTGCCGCAATTGCTCCGGGGAGCGACTTTAGGCTCTGCCGCAGCATCTTTCGGCGTTGCCCAAAGGCGGCCGCCGTAATCTGCTCCAACGCCTTTGCAGACACGCCTTGAGGCGCTTCTTTGGGCGTCAAATGGACAATCGCCGACATGACCTTGGGCGGCGGCGTGAAGGCAGAGCGATGCACAGGCATGGCGAGCTTGGCCGTGCTGCGCCATTGGGCAAGAATGGATAGGCGACCATAAGCTGAGGTTCCGGGTTGCGCGACAATCCGGTCCGCCACTTCGCGTTGGAACATCAATGTCAGGCTGGACCAGCGCGGCGGCCAGTCCGCGCCCGTCAGCCATTGGACGAGCAGGGCCGTCCCCACATTATAGGGCAGGTTAGAGGCGATATGCCCACCTTCCGCC
>RFSU01000159.1 GCA_009923795.1 Sphingomonadaceae bacterium | reverse complement strand
CACTCTCGAGCCAGCCACAATTTTCACAAGCTATACCACTTTGAGCTAAATCTTTTGACACTTTAAATGCCATATAGTTTCATGTCGGTCAATGCGACGCGCCTCAACTCGCCTAATTCATCGGTTAAAGTCAGGCTTGAGTGGACGCAGCTGCGGCGTTAGGCGCACCGCGCCAAACGATTGTTCGGGGGGGGCCGCTGGCTATCCCGCGCGGCAGAGACTAGGTTTGCTTTGAAACTGGGGCGGCGGCCTTAGCTGCCCATAAGGATGCTTTTGCGCTCAGGCGCAACGGGGCATTTAGCTATCTGAAAGCCGCGACAGGGCGCTGTCCAGCAATCTTAAGACCACGTTGCGGGCGTCCTCTGCCGACAATTCCTGGTCCTGGCGAAGCGACTGCCAATTGGCGAAACTCAAAAGAGCATAAATCCCGGCCGTGCCAATGGCGTCTGCTCGTGCCGTTTCAGAAAGACATGCATTTATCATTTCAAACTCGATCCGCAGCACCCGCCGATGGTCCTGCGTCAGATAAGGCGAGTCAAAACGTCGTAAGTCTGCGGCAATTCGATAATGGAAGATGATTTCGTAGATCGTCGTGCGACGCTTCGCGAGGGAGACAATCCTCTCCTTCCAAGTCACGCCCTCGAGCTGTTGGAGCATGATGGGCCAAACCTTCAGCTCAACTTCGGCGCCCAATTGCCGGTAGAGCGTATCCATATCTTCGAAATGCCGGAAGACCGAACGGATCCCGACACCGGCCACTTCGGCCACCCGGGCGGCACTTGGCGAATACTCGCCCTTGCCCAGCAAATCGATGCCAGCAGCAATAATCTTCGCATGATTAGACCGGCTGCGCTCACGTCTTCCGTCGGCAAAAGACGAGCGATAGTCCGTTTCATAAAATGGCTTGGACAGACTCATGATTGTCGTCGGATAATCGCAGGATGCCTTTTAATCAAAGATTTTCTGTTTAGGCCATCTGACGACAGAAATGTGCTGACTTGTTTTTTCTCACGTAACAGAGGCAATATGCAGCACCTTTAAAGCCTAACAAAACCCCATGACGGACCCTTATTTCTTACTGTCAGAATAAACTGCGCGGCTCGGCGCAGGCTTATCCAGCAAGACCCATAGGGACATGGTCATCGCACCCAGCAACAATGCCCGAGCAAGCGCCCGCGCATTGCGCGCCGCCACGCCCGGCCAGAGCGGCAGAAGTGCCAACACGGCCAGCGCCAGCGGCAATGCAGCGGCGAAAGGCATGGTCGGCCCAACCCCCTGCATCAATTGATGCCCCAACGACAACAGATAGCCAGCAACCAGCGCCGCAACACCAATCCGCACCGCGACATGACGTGCCAAAAGCGCGAGTGTCACGAGCACCAGCGGCAAGGTTAAGACATAGGCTGCGGTGGGAGCCAGTATCTGGGCGGCAAGGCCGATGAGGAACAGCGGCAGCGCCGCACCGACGACGCCAACGCGACTGGGCCGCCAACTCCCAAAGAGCGCAAGAAACGCCGCCAGTGCAGCAAGCGCGGCCATAACCTCTAACCGCGGGATCGCGGCCAATCGGTCGTAATAATTGGCGGGTTCAAGTCCAAGGGATAAGCGGTTGAGCACAAAGAACGCCAATGCACTTCCCGAGATCAGCGCCAGCATGCGCCCGGCACCTGCCCCCAGGTCAGCCCGACCATCTTGACGAACGACCCAGAATAGACCGCCTCCGGCTAGGAGCATCATAACCCAGCCGAGCCAGATCGGATAGACCAGCGTCGTCCTGCCGAAGAGATCGAAAAACACAACGTCTTCAGTCTTGCCCGGCAATGTTGGCGCCTTGAGGAGAGCATTGGTCAGGTCAAGAACCTGTCCACCCATGTCCTGCAGCGACCCTTGATCAAGATTTTCTGGCGTCGCAAGCGGTGAGTGGTAAAGCCCTGATCGGCCTATAAAGGCAAAATTATAGGCCGCATAATCATGCTTGATCACAGGCGTGAGGTCGGAATCATTGGGCAGCACCGAATAGACGAAGGCGGCTAAGGAAGAAGCGCCGGGATGGTCGACGGCATCGGCATAGACCTGCACCGCAGCGCCATTCCCATGCGATGTCTGGAACAATGTGGTGCGTCCGCCGCCGCCGCGGGCCTCCATATTGATCACCGCGCCAATTTGATTGCGTAGTGGATGGGTCGCCCAAAATTGTCGCGCGCCCTGAAGGCCAAGTTCTTCGCCATCAGTGACCAGCATGATCAGATCACGCTCTGGCTGCCCCGCCGCGCGGATCGCGCGCACGGCTTCCAAGCTTGCCGCAACGCCCGCTGAATCATCCGCCGCAGCGGGTGAGCCCCAAACACTATCATGGTGCGACATCAGAACGACCGCCGGAAGAAGGCGATTCTTTCCGGGAAGAATGCCGATCAGATTGACCAGCCGGGCCGGAGGGTCATTGCGCCCGCTCCAACGATTGAGACGCTTTGTCCCCTTCGCGTCGATCAGGCCTGTGCTGTTCGAAACCTCCAGTCCCAGAGCCGCCATGCGGCGAACAATATGATCGCGCACCACCGCATTCTCAACAGAACCGGTCACATGAGGACGCTGCGCAATGATGCGCACATCCGCCATGGCACGAATGGCGGAGAAGCTGGTTGCTGGTGCATCGGCGGGACGTGGTCCTGGCGGGGTCGTCGCCGCGATAGCCAATAAGATCGCTGCGACCAACGCGCCGAAAACCGGACCAAAATTCTTCATGCGCTTCCCCCTTACCAAGGCAACCTGTTGCCCGCCCTTCAGCGCTAGGTCAATCAATGCCTAGGTACCTACAGCCCTCAGGCAATTCTGCTTTGACAAGGTCGGTGATGACTCATGTTCTGCGCACCTAAAGAGGCTGCACAGACCAGTCCGCTGGCCCATCGTCCTGATCGGCGCTTGCGATAGCCGCCGTCGACTGCACCTTGCCGGGCTTATGGTGCGCGGGTGCGTAAATGGCGTAAACTTGCATGGGCGCCGCGCCCATGTTCGTAATATTGTGCCAAGTGCCCGCCGGGACAAGCACGCACCAACCGTCGGAGACTGTTTCATCAAAGGTCAGTTGATTTTTAGCAGCCCCCATCTGGACGCGACCCTTGCCCGTTTCGAGACGGAGAAACTGGTCTGTCTCGGGATGGACTTCTAGGCCGATGTCGCCACCAACCGGGATCGACATCAACGTCACCTGCAAATAGCGGCCGCTCCAGGCAACTGCCCGGTAATCAGGGTTTTGGTGTGTCGCGCCTTCGATGTCGAACGATTGTGGTTCTGGCCCAATGTCCAAAACACGTGCATCGGTGCCTGCCATGATCGATCTCCCGAAAGCTTCCAGGATAAAGTCAGCCTGGCAACAAAGTCTTAAAAGTCAGCCCCCCGACGAGCGGCTTCGCTAGACCATTCTTCGCCCAGTGATCAGTTGATAGATAATGGCGATGACAGCAAGGATCAGAAGAAGGTGAATTAAGCCTCCGGCGACGTGAAACACGCCGAAACCGAGCAACCAAAGGATGAACAATATAACAGCAATGGTCCAAATCATCACATTGACCCCTGAGATAAAAGCGCGACACTTCATAAATGGCCTCAGCACCTTATGGTTCCATCAACGATCACCAAATTATCCATATGATGGGTGAAGGCCGAGCGTCGTTCGTCTCCAGCAGGCGGAGGCCTAAATGGCCCGAAGAGACTTAAGTTTGGTGTTAAATGTTGGCGGTGGCGGCAGTCTAACCGCGACATGTCTCCAAATGGCGAAACTTAGGCCAACCATTTCGTCGTGATCTCGCCTCTATGACCATCCGGCGCCAGCGCGGCGCGGAGAGCTTCCAGCAGGGGTGGCAGCGATTGCGTGAAGGCGTAGGGCGGGTTGACGATAAAAAGGCCCGCGCCGTTATAGATGCTGGGCTGGTCGGCATCGTACAGCCAATGCTCCACGGTCAGGAATTTCGGGATGCCGAGCATGCTCAATTGCCGCTTCCACCGCTCATGCGTGGCACGGTCTTTCATCGGATACCAGATCACCGTCACGCCATGCGCCCATTTGCGGCGCGCGGAGGCGAGCGTGGATGTGATACGGGCGCGTTCATCCGTCTGCTCATAGGGCGGATCAACCACCACCATGCCGCGCGGCGTTCGGGTTGGGAGCATCGCCAGCCAAAACTCGTAGGCGTCGCGCTCATGCACGGCAGCTTGTGTGCCGCGCATCGCGCGGCGCAGGGATTGCGCGTCCTCGGGATGCTTTTCGTTGAGGATCAAGACGTCCTGTGGTCGCAGAAACTGCGCCAAAAGGCGTGGCGAGCCGGGGTAGAAGCGCGTCTCATCCCCGGTGTTCACCGCCTGCACCGCGGCACGGTAATCGTTCAGCAGGGGGCTCGGGTCGGCAAAAGCCCTCAACACGCCATGTGTTGACTCGCCGGTGCGCAGGGCTGGATCGCCGTCAAGATCATACAGACCGCAGCCGGCATGGGTATCAATCAGGGTTAGTGCCCCCGGTTTCAACTGCAAGGCCTGCATGAGGGCGATGAGAAGACTATGCTTCACGACATCGGCGCTGTTGCCGGCATGAAAAGCATGGCGATAGTTCATATCGAAGTGCTCTTAGAAAGTCGGACGGAAAGCTTCAACGCCTTCTGCACGAGTCCTCACCTTGCTTGCCTTACTTAGGTAGAAATCATCTCAAACTGGCCCGGCGCAATCCCGGTGACAGCCCAGTCACCGATCGACCAGCGCACAAGCCTGAGGGTGGGCAGCCCGACCGCCGCCGTCATTCGCCGGACTTGCCGGTTGCGCCCTTCGCGGATGGTGAGTTTGAGCCAAGAGTCGGGAATCGATTTGCGCTCCCGTATCGGCGGATTGCGCGGCCACAGGTTCGGAGGGTCAATGCGCGCAACTTCGCACGGCAGGGTCATACCATCCTTGAGCTGGACGCCGTGGCGCAAGCGCTCCAGCTCTGGCTCCTGTGGCGCGCCTTCGACTTGTACCAGGTAGGTCTTGGGGAGCTTGAAACGTGGGTCAGCAATCCGCGCCTGCAACCGGCCGTCATCGCAAAGGAGCAGCAGGCCCTCACTGTCCCGATCAAGCCTTCCGGCGGGATAAACGCCCTTGATCGCAATGAAGTCCGACAATGTCGATCGGACGGTCGGTGATCCGCGGTCGGTGAATTGAGACAGGACCCCGAAGGGTTTGTTGAACAAGAGTATGCGGGTCATCAAGTTCTCATATCGCTCGATTGCGGATCTGCGTGCTGATGTCGATCGAAAATTTACCTGGCTGATTGGCGCTCAGGTTGGCAGCCTGCTTGCAATTATTGGTTTTATGGCCAAGTTAGCGCATTTCTTTTAAACGTAGCCC
>RFSU01000158.1 GCA_009923795.1 Sphingomonadaceae bacterium | reverse complement strand
GCGAAATGCGGGCCATGAACATGCCAACAAAGGGGGCCCAGCTCATCCACCAAGCCCAATAATAGACCGTCCAATCATGAAAAAAGCCCTGATCTGATCGTCCAAACGGGTTAGAGAGCGCCGTTAAATGGCCAAGATAAGCCAAGATATTGGCCCCAAAATCCCCAATCAACGTCAGCGTTGCGCCGGTCAGAAGCACGAACAGCAATAGGGCGAAGGCGACCCACATGTTCATCTCGCTCAAAATACGGATGCCGCGATCAATACCGCCGCGTACGGACAGGAAGGTCACGCCCGCCATGATCGCAATCAGCGCAACAATTGCGCCTGCGGTTCCGGGAATGCCATAAAGATAGGTGATCCCAGCCATGGCCTGCTTGGCCCCTAACCCCAAAGACGTCGCCAGCCCAAAAATCGTCGCCAACACGGCCAGAACCTCAATCACATCCCCCGGTCGTCCCCAAGCCGCCTTGCCCATCAGAGGATAAAAGGCAGACCGCATCGATAGCGGCAGATTAAAATCATAGGCAAAAACCGCGAGTGCCAGCCCGACAAATGCGTACATGGCCCATGGGTGGAGCGACCAATCATAAATCGTTGCCGCCATGGCAAGGGCCCGTGCACCCTCTGCATCGCCTGGAGCACCGCCCAGTGGCGCAGCACCCCCTCCGGCCATTGAGCTCATGAAATGGGTTACAGGCTCGCCCACGCCATAAAAGACAAGACCGATGCCCATTCCCGCCCCAAACAGCATGGAGAACCAGGACAGCCGCGAATAATCGGGCGTCGCGCCCTTCCCGCCAAGCCGGATCTTACCCAAGGGAGACAGCGCAATCCCTATGCAGAAGAGCAGCACTACATTGCCGACCGACATGAAAAACCAGTCAAATTGGGCAAGCGCGCCCGTTCGCATGGCCGCAAACATATCTGCCGATGCTGTGGGGGCAAGGATGCTGAAGATAATGACCGCAAGCGAGAGCAAGACCGTTGGGAGAAACACCGCCGGATTGAAAACCATCCCCCGCCAACTGCGATTGGACCGGCCATAATCGCCCGGATCAATATCCCTTGCCCAATCGGCCATATCGTCTCTCTATTCGTTTATTCTGTCGCAGCCGTTGTCAGCGCCGTCCAGAGCCAAGGCGCAAAGCTGCGCCAGACTTCGATATGGAACCGATCCATCGCTTCGCGTACAATCACAATCTCAACCGTTTCATAGATTGTCCGTGTCGCCCGCCCGACGGCAAAATGATCCAGATCCAGCGGGCATCCCGTTGCCAAAATCTCGGCTGCCCGTGCGCCCTCAAGAATAATCCCAACACTGCGATCGCTGACTTCAGTCACAGAAACAGAGCCGCTTTCATCAACAGGGCTTTCGCGTCCATCTGATGCAAACATCAGCCATTCGTCTGGCCCCAAGCAAGCAACCCCATTCGCAAACCCACCAATCGCCGTGGGAATTTGAGCGCCAAGGACCTTCTCGACCGCAGCAGAGGCGCGCGCACGCAGCACGTAGCGCGCCAACCGTGGAGCGGCCTTTAACGATGCATCTCTGCCCAGAAATGGGCCGGCAGGAATGGGATCGCTGCGCACTAAAGCCTCAGACATTGAGCCGCGCTCCTTCTGCATCATAAAATATCATTGAGCTGACCTTCGCCACATGCGTTTTGCCCGGCATGGGGATGAACAAATCCTCTCCCATTTTGTGGTGCCCATCTGCCACCAGTGCCAGCGCAATCGAGCGGCCGAGCGTTTCGCTCCAATAGGATGACGTCACATGTCCGATCATGGTCATAGGAATGGGCTGCTTGGGGTCGGCAACAATTTGCGCACCTTCTTCCAGCACATGATTGGGATCCTCCGTCAAAAGGCCCACAAGCTGCTTACGGCCGGATGCGACAAGATCTGGCCGCGCGAGCGAGCGCTTGCCGACAAAGTCAGGCTTTTTCTTGCCCACGGCCCAATCGAGCCCAGCGTCAAAGGGGGTCACCGTTCCGTCAGTATCCTGCCCCACGATGATGAAGCCCTTTTCGGCTCGCAAAACGTGCATGGCCTCGGTTCCATAAGGCGTAATGTCATAGCGCGCGCCCTCGGCCATGATCCGTTCCCAAAGGGCGCGGCCATAAGCAGACGGTACATTAATCTCAAAGCCAAGTTCGCCTGTGAAACTGACCCGGAATAAGCGCGTCGGAATGCCGCAAATCAGACCTTCTCGAATAGCCATATGGGGGAATGCCTCGGCCGAAAGATCAATGCCTTCCACCAAAGGTTCCAGCACCTTGCGCGCATTTGGCCCTTGCAGGGCAATGACCGCATATTGCTCCGTCGTGCTGGTCAGCCAGACATTCAAATCTGGCCATTCTGTCTGAAGATAATCTTCCATCATATTGAGAACACGGGCCGCGCCGCCCGTTGTCGTCGTCAGATGAAAGCGATCTGGCGCAAGCCGCGCCGACACCCCGTCATCGGCGATGAAGCCATCTTCTTTCAGCAACAGCCCATAACGACACCGCCCAGGCTCCAGCGCCTTCCAAGGGTTGGTGTACATCCGGTTGAGGAATTCGGCAGCATCTGGCCCAACAACCTCAATCTTACCCAGCGTCGACGCATCGAAAATGCCAACGGAGGAACGCACCATCCGGCATTCGCGGTTGACGGCGGCCAGCATATCCTCCCCCGCTTTGGGGAAATAACGGGCCCGACGCCATTGGGCGACGAGTTCAAACACGGCCCCATTTTCTTCTGCCCAGCCGTCAATATTGGTTTTGCGGGTCGGCTGAAACAGCGACCCCTTGGCATGGCCCGCCAACGCCCCAAATGTCTGCGGCGTATAGGGCGGGCGGAATGTTGTCAGGCCAATATCCGTGACAGGCCGCGACAAAGCGGTGGAGGCAATTTGCAATCCGTTAAGATTGGATGTTTTGCCCTGATCGGTCGCCATCCCATTGGTGGTGTAGCGTTTGATATGCTCGATCGACCGAAAGCCTTCTCGCACGGCGAGCCTGATGTCCTTTGCCGTCACATCATTCTGGAAATCGACAAAGGCCTTGATCCGGGCCTTGTCCTTGGGCGTCGGCAGCGCATCAATGGTCAGGCCCTGCCCGAAATTCCAAAGGCCCGCGCACGCGCCAACGCAACGCGCCTTTTCTGCCGGAACATCCGGAACAAATGCCCCCAGATCATCATGCCAGGCCAACGTCCCTTTGCTGTGCGACCAGAGATGCACCGTTGGCGTCCATCCGCCCGCCATCAAAACGGCATCACAGGCAAGGGTTGAGCTGGCTCCGCCATCATTGCGCGCAATCTCAATGGCCGTCACGCCATGTCGACCGCGCACGCCAATGACACTTTGGCCAAGCCGCACGGCAATGCCCAGTTCTTCGGCCTGTGCGCGCAGATCCGCATCGACTTCGTCGCGCACATCGATAATGGCTGCAATGCCGACGCCAGCCTTCGCCATTGCGAAGACATCTTGCCAGCCACTGTCATGGCTCGCCATCAACGCGACAGACCGTCCTACGGCCACGCCATAACGCAGCGCAAAGACCTTTGCTGCAGACGAGAGCATAACGCCGGGCGTATCATTGCCGTCAAACACCAAGGGCCGTTCAATCGCGCCTTGCGCCAGCACAACCTCTCCCGCCCGGATGCGCCACAGCTTTTCACGCGGGCCAGAGCCAATATCGGCCAGATGGTCGGTCATCCGTTCCACCGCACCAATGAAATTGTCATGAAAATAGCCAAAGGCCGTCGTCCGCGTGAGGATGGTGACATTGGGCATGCCCGCCAGCGCCTTCATGCTGCGGGCAAGCCAAGGCCAAAGCGCCGGATCAGCAAGCGCGCCGCCGCCAGCTTCGTCCTGCTCATCGATCAAGATGACCCGCTGATTGCTCGACGCGGCCTCTAGGGCGGCATCAATGCCTGCTGGGCCAGCCCCAATGATCAGGACATCGCAATGCGCATAGGTGGCGGAATAATGATCGGGGTCCTCCTCGGTCGGCGACTTGCCAAGCCCTGCCATACGGCGGATGGCAGGCTCATAGAGCCTCTCCCAAAAGGAGCGCGGCCACATGAAGGTCTTGTTATAGAAACCAGCCGGAAAGAACATGCCGAGCCGGTCATTTATCGCCCCAAAATCAAAGCGCAGGCTGGGCCAGCGGTTCTGGCTCTCCGCCTCAAAGCCCGGATAAACCTCCACATTGGTGGCGCGCAAATTGGGCGTGAACCGACCGGGGCCACGTGTGACCGAGATGAGGGCGTTCGGCTCTTCACTTCCCGATCCGACAATCCCGCGCGGGCGGTGATATTTGAACGACCGACCAAAAAGCTGAACCCCATTGGCGAGCAGCGCAGAAGCCAGACTATCCCCGGCAAAGGCCGAATAGGATCGACCATCAAAGCGGACCTTAAACGGCGTCGCGCGGTCGATGCGACCGCCTGTCGGCAAACGATATCCCGTCATCGACGTGGTTCCCCTGCCTTATAGGTTGTTTCAAACTTATCCGTCACAGTGTCACGCACCGCGTTGAAAAAGCGGCCGCAGCCATGGTTATGCCGCCAGCGCTCATGGTGCCGCCCCCGCGGATTGGCGCGGATGAACAAATAATGCTCCCACTCCTCATCGCTCATCGCAGAGGGGTCTGAAGGGCGGGCAATATGGGCTTGCCCGGCATTGGCAAACTCAATCTCGGGACGCTGTTCGTCGCAATAGGGGCAATGGATCAAAATCATATCAATGGGCCACCGCTGCTGCTGCCGCTTCGTCGATCAAACGACCATTGCGGAATCGATCAAGATTAAAGGGGGCGTTGATCCGGTGGGGTTCATCCTTGGCTATAGTATAGGCCAGAAGATCCCCCGCCCCCGGCGTCGCCTTAAAACCACCCGTGCCCCAGCCGCAATTGACATAAAGGCCCTGAACCGGCGTCTTGCCCAATATGGGCGACCGATCCGGCGTGACATCGACAATACCGCCCCAGGTGCGCAGCATTCGCATACGCCGGAAAATCGGGAAAATCTCACAAATGGCGGCCAAAGTATGCTCCACAATGTGGAGCGCACCGCGTTGCGAATAGCTGACATATTGGTCGGTTCCAGCGCCAATGACCAACTCGCCCTTGTCGGACTGGCTCATATAGGCGTGCACCGTGTTCGACATGACAACACAAGGGAAAATGGGCTTAACAGGTTCAGAGACCAAAGCCTGAAGCGGATAGCTCTCCAGCGGAAAATCGAGCCCGGCCATCTGCATGAGGACAGAGGTATTGCCCGCCGCAGACACGCCAATGCGCTTGCAGGCAATCGACCCGCGTGTCGTCTCCACGCCCGTCACTGCGCCATCGGGGCCACGATTAATGCCCGTGACGGCGCAATTCTGGATGATGTCGACACCAAGCG
>RFSU01000157.1 GCA_009923795.1 Sphingomonadaceae bacterium | reverse complement strand
CAGCCGCCGCACGGGCCAGGCTGCGAAATTCCGTCTGGCTGATTTTGCCCATACGCAGATTTTCGGAACTGATTTCGGATTGCTCCGACAGGATACGCGTCGCCAGCTGATCGGCCGACATTTCGAGGCTGAAAAAGGCAACCGGTGCTCCGACCGATTTTTCCGGCGGAATGCCATCTTCCAAATCGCGCGCCCAGCGCCGGGCCGCATTAAAGGCGATGTTGGTTGCCAAGGCCGTTTTGCCCATACCGGGACGCCCGGCAAGAATGATGAGATCGGAATGGTGCAGGCCGCCCGTTTTGGCGTTGATGCCATCGATTCCCGTTGTCACGCCCGATAGGCCGCCGCCCGAGTTCAGGGCCTTTTCCGCCAGCGAAACGGCCATCTTAGTCGCCTGACCAAAGGATTTGGTGCTCCCTGTTTCCCCGCCTTGTTCGGCCACACGGTACAAGGCCATTTCTGCCGTTTCGATTTGTTCGGTTGGCAGAACGGCTTCGCTGGTATCCAGCGCCCGGGTCGCCATCTCGCGGCCCACGCTCACCAACTCACGCAGCAAGGCCAGATCATAAATCTGCGCTGCAAAATCCCGCGCGCCGAGCAAGGCCGCCCCCGACCCGGTCAGCTGCGCCAAATAGGCTGGGCCGCCGAGCGCCTTCATCGCCTCATCGGCCTCAAACATGGGCTTGAGCGTGACGGGTGTTGCCACCATGGATCGATCCACCAGCTTCATGATCGCATCGTAAATCCGGCCGTGGACTGGCTCAAAAAAATGTTCGGCGCGCAGCTTCAGCTGCACATCCTCTGCCACGCGATTGTCGATCATCAGCGCCCCCAAAAGGGCGGCCTCTGCCTCAACATTATGGGGAAGCTGCACAGCGGTGTCGCTGGTGTCGTGAATCAATCGAACGGGGTCTGCCATTTTCCCCTCATGGCGCAAGCAGCCGGGAACGCAAAATTCGAGACAAGAGGATAACGGGGATAACTCATATCGTCCTCATCTTTCCAAGCCGCGCGGCATTCGATATGCGCATGTCTATGGCCGATCCCCGCATCATCGATATCAAGCTCGACGAGCATACGATCATCTGGCGCTCTGCAGATATTGAGCAGGAGCGGCGCATCGCCATTTTCGACATCTTAGAAGGCAATTTTTTCGCGCCGCAGCGCGTGGCGGAAGATGGCTATTCCGGGCCGTATCAATTGATGCTGCGGGTAGAGGAAGGCCGGCTTGCCTTTGACATGGGCCGAGAAGATGGCAGCCCCTTTGGTTCTGTCATCTTGGGGCTTGGTCGGTTTCGGCGGCTGATCCGCGATTATTTCGCGATTTGTGACAGCTATTATCAGGCGATTCGCGTCTCAACCCCGCAACAGATTGAAACGGTGGATATGGCGCGCCGGGCCATCCACAATGAAGGGGCAGATCTTTTAAAAGAGCGCCTCGACGGCAAAATTGATGTTGATTTTGATACGGCACGACGGCTGTTCACGCTGATCTGCGTACTGCACATTAAGGGGTAAGGCATGCGGGGGCGATTTCGGGTCGGCATATTCTCATCTGCCTTTGTCGTCCTTGCGGGGCTGCTGTTCTGGGGAGCCGCGCATTGGAAGCCCGATGCGGCTGCCTATCCCGTACAGGGCGTCGATGTATCCGAAGAAAATGGCGTCATCGCCTGGCCCACGGTTGAAGCCGCCGGGGCCGATTTTGCTTATATCAAGGCGACCGAGGGGGCGGATAGTGCCGACCCCAATTTCGCCGAAAATTGGGAAAAGGCGGATGCCGCTGGCCTGCGCCGGGGCGCGTACCACGTCTATTCGCTCTGCCGCCCGGCCTTGGATCAGGCGACCAACTTCATCTCCATTGTGGAGCGGGATCAGACCGCCCTGCCTGCCGCCGTCAAGCTGACCCTATCGGGCAATTGCGATGACCGGCCAGAGCGCGCGCAGGTTCTGCGAGATCTGAGCCGATTTATCCAAATGGTGGAAGCGCATACGGGCAAGACCATCATCCTAGGCCTGTCGCGCGATTTTGAGCGGAATTATGAGATTAGCAGCGCCATTGACCGTCCACTCTGGCTCACAGGCTTCTTCCTGCGCCCCTCTTACGCCAGTCGCGATTGGGCGATGTGGCAAGCCTCGACATTTCGGCGCGTAAAGGGCATCCAAGGCAGCACCAATTGGAATGTAATTCAACAATGACCGATGAGACCACCCGCACACTTGTTGATCGCGCCCGCGCGGCGGCGGCACAGGCGCATGCGCCCTATTCGGGATTTGGGGTTGGCGCTGCCCTTTTGCTGGCGGATGGCAGCATCATCACCGGCTGCAACTTTGAAAATGCAAGCTATGGCCTCACCCTCTGCGCGGAAACCGTAGCGCTGGGCACGGCCAATGCCGCCGGGCATTTGCGCGATGTGCGCGAAATTGCGATTATCGGTGGCAAGCTGGTGGCAGGTGCCATCACCGGGACAGACCCTGTGCGCCCCTGTGGCCGCTGCCGTCAGGTGATTAATGAAGCGGGGGGCCTATCGGGCCATGATATTGTCATCCATTGCGCCTCAGCCGATGGTGGCGTGGTGGAACGGCACACGCTATCAAGCCTTTTGCCATTTGCTTTTGGCCCAGCCGATCTTGGGCTTGTTTAGGAGAATAAATGTCCATTCTGTCCGATATATGGATCCGCGAACAGGCGCTGAGCACGGGCATGATCGACCCCTTTGTGGAGGGCCAGCGCCGCGACGGCTGCATCAGCTATGGCCTGTCCTCTTATGGCTATGACGCGCGCGTTGCCGATGAGTTTAAGATCTTCACCAATGTCGACAGTTCCGTGGTTGATCCCAAGGAATTTGACCCGAAGAGCTTTGTCGATCGCAAGACCGATGTGTGCATCATTCCGCCCAACAGCTTTGCCCTTGCCCGCACGGTCGAATATTTCCGTGTGCCGCGCGATGTGCTGGTCATCTGCCTTGGCAAATCCACCTATGCCCGCTGCGGCATCATCGTGAACGTCACCCCGCTGGAACCCGGCTGGGAAGGGCATGTGACGCTGGAGTTTTCCAACACCACGCCGCTCCCTGCCAAAATCTATGCCAATGAAGGGGCGTGTCAGTTCCTCTTCCTGAAAGGCGAGCAGCCTTGTGAGACAAGCTATGCCGATCGGGCTGGCAAATATATGGGGCAAAAAGGGGTCACCCTGCCCAAGCTGTAAATCACGACGATAGGAGAAACACATGGCCAAGCAGACCGCAGAATTCGACATCATCGTCTATGGCGCAAGCGGCTTTACCGGCCGGCTTGTTGCGGAATATCTCGCCAATCAGGGCATTCAGAAATGGGCCATGGCGGGCCGTAGCCTCTCCAAACTCACTCAAGTGCGCGATGAGATGGGCCTGCCCAGCGACACCCCCCATGCCAGCACCCCCGCAACGCTGATCGACATGTGCAAGCGCACCCGCGTCGTCCTAACCACGGTTGGCCCCTATCAGCTTTATGGCCCAGAACTGGTCGCCGCCTGCGCCGAAACCGGCACGGATTATGTCGATCTGTGCGGCGAACCCGCCTGGATGCGGCAGATGATCGATGCGCATGATGCCCGCGCCAAGGAAACTGGGGCCCGCATCGTCTTTTCCTGCGGCTTTGATTCCATCCCCTTTGATCTGGGCGTCTGGTTCCTTCAGAAAGAGGCCAATCAGCGCCATGGCAAGCCCGCCCCGCGTGTCAAAGGCCGCGTGAGGAAGATGCAAGGCGGCGCCTCTGGCGGCACCATTGCGAGCCTCACCGAAACGATGAAGGCCGCGGCCAAAAACCCCAAGATCATCGGCA
Organism: Sphingomonadaceae bacterium; assembly: GCA_009923795.1. GTDB lineage: Bacteria > Pseudomonadota > Alphaproteobacteria > Sphingomonadales > Sphingomonadaceae > Aquisediminimonas. The sequence goes on along the minus strand of RFSU01000157.1, from coordinate 1,580 downwards.
TTTTGAAAAGCAGCTTTGGCCTGACCCCCGGTTTTGAAGGACCAGCCCAGCCCTCTGGCCTGATGCCGGAATATGATAGCGCCACGGGCACATGGACCGCGCCCTTTGTGATGGCCCCCATCAACACCAAGAATGTGCATCGCAGCAACTTCCTGCTCGGCCACCCCTATGGCCGGGATTTTGTCTATGATGAAATGATGATGACGACCATCGGCGACGCCGGCCGCGCCATGGCCGAAGCAATCGCCAAGGCAAATCCCTTTGGCGACGCCAAAATCCTGCCCGGGGACGGCCCCAGCAAGGAAGAACGCGAAAACGGATTTTACGATGTGCTCTTCATCGGCGAATATCCGGATGGCACCTCGCTGCGCGTCTCCGTCTCTGGCGATAAAGACCCCGGCTATGGCTCCACCAGCAAAATGATCTCCGAAAGCGCGCTCACATTGCTGGAAACGGACACGCCAGGTGGTGTGACGACGCCCGGCGCTGTGATGGCCGCGCGGCTACTCGCGCGGTTGGAGAAGAATGCGGGGCTGACGTTTTTGGTGGAGGGGTGAGGGAGTTGCGAAGGAAAAGTTCTGCTGGGCAGTTAGATGCTCCAGCAGGGTCGTGACCTCCAATCTATCGGGAACCCCATTGCTTTGAGTTGTTCTGCTGAACGGGTCTGGACAAGGTCGACTGCCCGTTGCACGAAAGATGTATCCGCACTTTGGTGGCGCAACATATACGCTAGAACAACGAGGGCGTTGTAGATGAAGTTTGCCGGCTGCGCCTGTACGCCGCCGTCCACAACGGCTTCCACAATTACGAGATCAGCCCTGAAACGCTTGATATTTGGCAAGCGCTTCACAGTTTGGCGATTCCAGAGGCGGCCGTGATGAGCACAAATATTTCGAATGTAAGACAACAACTGTAGGGTGCCCTCCAAGACTTCGCGGTTCGGCAAACCCAGATCCATCGCGACTGCAGATTTCACCTTGTTATCTTTGGTAAGTGCGAACCATCGTGACAACTCGCCAAAAGTCATGAGTTCCGTGACGACCCATAAGGGAGGCAAGAAGGGCTCGGTTTATTTCTTACGATAGTGGTCAACGAACACCTCGTTGCTATCTTTGGATCGATTCGCCAGCGACGATAAAAGTGCGATGTGATCGTAGCCGGATTGAAAGGCTGTCGCGTCGAGATGGGCATGTGAACCGTGCGCGAGAGCAAGCCTATTGGTCCAACGCGACCGCAACGCGATTTCAATTCGTTCAATTGCCTCAGTTACCAGCAATCTGAGTTTTCGATCGAATACATATATATCAATGATTTGATGGAATGATGCATTGTCGCGAAACTGCTTAGTCCTCGTTTCCTCGCCAATCGCTGGGAGTTCATAGGGCAGCCAATATGCGCTGAGGCGATAGTAGCCGACGGTCTCTAACCAACGTCGAATAACGGCTTGATCGCCAACCATACCGCGGTCCAGCAGGAACTTAATCTGCTCATCTATCGTCGTTGCAGGCTTATCATAAAGCATAGAGCCTCCTCGGTTACCCGAGGAGGCTCGAAAAAGTAACCCCCCGGTATTGAGCAGC
>RFSU01000156.1 GCA_009923795.1 Sphingomonadaceae bacterium | reverse complement strand
CCGTGGTGATGGGCGCGCTGTCGCCCGCCACTCGTAACGCACAAGTCGCCATGTATCAGGCGGGCGAAGTCGATTATCTGGTCGCAACCGACGCCATTGGCATGGGTCTGAACATGGATGTCGGTCATGTCGCCTTTGCCAGCCTGACCAAATTTGATGGCAAGAAACAACGCCGCCTGTCCTTGCCTGAAATGGCGCAGATCGCCGGGCGCGCGGGGCGGCACCAGCGCGACGGCACATTTGGCGTACTCGCCGGAGGGCCGGATGCAGCCGAATTTTCCGAACTGGATATTGACCGGATTGAGGCGCACCGCTTTCAACCACTGGATCATCTGCTGTGGCGCAATCCAGATTTAGACTTTTCCTCGATTGAGGATTTGATCGCATCGCTGGAGGTGAGGCCGGATCAGCCCTTGTTGCGGGCAGCGCCGGAGGCCGTTGATCAAGCCGTGCTGCGCGTTTTGTCTGGCGATGCCAAAGTGCGGGATCGCGCCAGTCGCCCGGCCATGATTGCGCGGCTCTGGTCGGCCTGCGGCCTGCCTGATTTTCGCAAATTGGGACCAGAGCATCATGCCCGGCTTGTCGGCCAGATGTTCAGTTTTTTGAGCGAAGGCAATGGTACCATATCGGCAGATTGGTTTGGCCGGGAACTGACCCGGCTCGACAGCATCCAAGGCGATGTCGACACATTGGCGGCGCGCATCGCGGCGGTGCGCACCTGGGCCTATGTTGCCCACCGCATAGATTGGTTGGAAGACCCTGTGCATTGGGCGGAGAAAACCCGCACGCTCGAACTCAAGCTCTCCGACGCGCTGCACCAGAAGCTGACCGAGCGTTTTGTCGACCGGCGCACTTCTGTGCTGATGAAGACCATCGGCAATGATCCGGCCTTGTTGGATGTGGAGGTAGATGACGCAGGCGGCGTGACAGTTGATGGAGAGACCATCGGCACGCTCAACGGCTTTACCTTTACGCCCGATGCGGCCGCCCGTGGGCAAGACCATAAGCGCCTGCTGGCCGCTGCGGAACTGCGCCTGCCAAAGGAATTGGCACGCCGCGTCCAAAGATTAATCGAGGCCCCCGACAGCGCCTTTGCAATTTTGACGGAAGCGAACGCGCCCGTGCGCCTTGCTTGGGGAAAAACACAATTGGGCCTGCTCAAGCCCGGTCGATCGCTCCTGGAACCACGGCTGCATCTCGACCCCGCACTTGCCCGGATGGAGCCAAAACTGCGCAGTTCAATTGAAACGCGCCTCAACGGCTGGCTGAGCCAATTGATCCGCACGCGCCTGTCCCCGCTTGTCCGTCTCACCCATTCTGCGCGCGCGCCGGATATTGCACCTACCCTGCGCGGTATTTTGGTGCAACTGACCGAACAGGGCGGCGTGCTGGATCGGACTGGCGTCGATGAGGTTTTGGCGGGGCTAGAACGCAAGGATCGGCATGCGCTTCAGCAAATGGGCGTGACAATCGGCACGCTTGACCTGTTCATGCCACCGCTTCTGAAGCCAGAGCCGACCCGGCTGCGCCTTGCCCTGATCGCGGCGCGGCGCGCACAAACTATGCCGCCCTTGCCGCTGCCGGGGCTTGGCCTGCTCGACCGGCCAAGTGCCGAGCTTGCCCGCGCCGCGCAATCAGCCGGATTTCGTCGCTTTGGAGAGCAGATGCTGCGGATTGATCTGGTCGAAAAAATTGCCCGCACTGCGCATGATCTTCGGGCGGGCGCCCGCACCGCTATGGTAGACCCTGCCCTCGCGACATCCTTGGGCGTGGGTGCGGCAACGCATGACCGGATCATGCGTGCCTTGGGCTTTATGCCAGAAGGGGATTCCCATCCCCATAAATGGCGCTGGCGCGGCCGCCCGCGTCGCCCCGCAGTACAGGTGCCAACCAGCGGCGCATTTGCCTTGCTCGGTCAGTTAAAGCGGTAGGCGCCGATGCGGCTCGACAAGTTTTTATTCTTTGTCCGCCTCACCAAGACCCGAAGTCTTGCCCAGAAAATCGTCACGCAGGGCCATATCCGCGTGGATGGACAAGCGATCAACCGACCCCATGCAGCCATCCGGCCCGGTTCGGTCATCACCTTGCCGCTGCAGGGGGCTGTCCATGTCATTCAAGTGGAGGCCTTGCCCGCCCGGCGCGGCCCCGCCCCCGAAGCCCAGAGCCATTACCTCCTTTTGACCGCCCCACAGCCGATTGACGCGGCGGGTTCAGCCATCTAACGAATTTTTAGATATAACTCCGGAGGACCAAAAATGACCTATGTCGTGACCGAAGCCTGCATCAAGTGCAAGTATATGGATTGCGTCGAGGTTTGCCCTGTCGATTGCTTCTATGAAGGCGACAACATGCTCGTCATCAATCCCAATGAATGCATCGATTGCGGCGTGTGCGAACCGGAATGCCCGGCAGAAGCCATTTTGCCCGACACTGAGAGCGGCCTCGAAAAATGGCTGGAACTCAACACCACTTATTCGGCGCAATGGCCCAATATCACCCGCAAGGGCGATCAGACACCGGCCGACGCCGATGATCATAAGGGTGAAGACGGCAAGTTTGACAAATATTTCTCTGCCGAGCCGGGTCAGGGCGACTGATCTGCCTTTTGGCCCCTTTTTCAAATGACTGCGGGACACTGTGCCGTCGGGAGGATCCCTCCCGCGGCTGCCCCGTTTGCGCCGCATTCGCGTGGCAATGTCCGCATAAGCGTTAAGGAAAAATGATGACCGACCGCCAAACGATGTTTGATCAAATTGCCACCCTTATTGAACCCTTTAACAAAAAGGGCGTGACGGTGAGCGATGCCGCCACATTCCAGCATGATCTGGAATGGGACAGCCTGACCGTGATGGATTTCGTCGCCGCCGTGGAAGATGAATTTGACATCATCATCACGATGAACATGCAGGCAGAAATCGAAACGGTTGGCCAGTTGGTGGATGCCGTCATCAAGCTGCGGGGCTAATCCATGACCGATTTATTTTCGAAATTTGATCCGCTGATCCAACAGCGCGAAGGCCTTCTTGCAACGGGTGTGCGCGATCCCTTTTCGCTGGTGATGGACGAAGTCAAATCGCCGACAATTGCCGTGTGCAATGGCCGCGAAACGATTTTGCTCGGCACCTATAATTATATGGGCATGACCTTTGACGACGATGTTCTGGCCGCGGGCAAAGAGGCGTTGGACACATTTGGCGCCGGCACAACCGGCAGCCGCGTCCTCAATGGCACCTATCAGGGACATAAGCTGGTCGAAGAGGCGCTAAAAGAATTTTACGCCATGGATCATGCCATGGTGTTTTCGACGGGCTATCAGGCCAATCTCGGCATTATCTCGACCATTGCGGGCAAGGGTGATTACATCATCCTGGATATCGACAGCCATGCCTCAATCTGGGACGGCTGCAAAATGGGTGATGCCGAAGTTGTCCCGTTCAAGCATAATGATGTTGAGGCGCTCGAAAAGCGGCTGAAGCGCCTGCCCCCAGAGGCGGGCAAGCTCGTCATTTTGGAAGGTGTTTATTCCATGCTCGGCGATATTGCGCCGCTCAAGGAAATGATTGCCGTGTCCAAGGCGCACGGCGCGATGGTTCTGGTCGATGAGGCGCACTCTATGGGCTTTATCGGCCCCAATGGGCGCGGCGTTGCTGAAGATCAGGGCATGTTGGATCAGGTCGACTTCGTGATCGGCACCTTCTCAAAGAGCGTCGGCACGGTCGGCGGCTTTTGCGTGTCCAACCATCCGAAGTTTGAAATAATGCGGCTGGTCTGCCGCCCTTATGTCTTCACGGCATCTTTGCCGCCGACGGTCATGGCCGCGTCTGCCACCTCGATCCGCAAACTGATGCACGCGGGCAATAAGCGCGCGCATCTGTGGGAAAATTCGCGCCGCCTGCATGGTGGGCTCAAGGCCTTGGGCTTTGATCTGGGAACAGATACGCCACAAAGCGCCATTATTGCGGTGATCATGCCGGATTTGGAACGCGGGGCCGCCATGTGGGAAGCGCTGCTCAACAACGGGCTTTATGTGAACCTCGCCCGCCCGCCAGCGACGCCAGCTGGCATGACCCTGCTGCGCTGTTCGCTATGTGCAGAACACACGGCCGATCAGGTGGAGGACATCCTCACCCGCTTTGAAGCCGCCGGACGCGCGGTCGGCATTATCGGCTAAAACTGATTGGACGCCGGGCCTCAGGCCCGGCGCAACAGGCGCCCGAAGAAGCTGCGATCTGCCAGCACTTCCTGTGCGCAATTATGGCCCGGCGCGCCTGTCACGCCGCCGCCGGGATGTGTGCCAGCACCACAAATGTAGAGGCCCGAAAGCGGCCCGCGATAGGCTCCATTGCCCAACATCGGCCGCGCGGACCAAAGCTGATCGAGCGACATATTGCCGTGCATAATGTCGCCGCCTGCAAGCCCGAACATCCGCTCCAACCCTTTGGGAGAGAGGACTTGCTGGCCGAGAATTGAGGCGCGAAAGCCGGGGGCATAGGCTTCCACCGTATCGATGATCGTATCGGCGGCCTTGCCTTCTTCGGCATCCCAATCGCGCCCATCGGGCAGCTCGGGGGCAAATTGCTGACAAAAGAGCGAGGCGACATGCTGGCCGGGAGGGGCCAAGCTATCATCCACGGTGGAGGGGATGAGAATTTCCACAATCGGCTTTTTCGACCAGCCATAGGTTTTGGCATCGGTGAAGGCGCGATCCATATAGTCGAGCGTGGGCGCGATGATGATGCCCGATTGATGATGCTCGCCCGGTTCAGGCAGGCAGGTGAATTTGGGCAATTCGGACAAGGCGACATTCATCCGGAATGTGCCGGACCCTGCCTTAAACCCCTTCATCCGGCGGCGGAATTCAGGGCTGAGATCGCCATCGTCAAACATGTGTTCATAGAGGATTTTCGGCCCGACATTGGAAATGACACGATCGGCCATCACCTCTTCGCCGCTCTGTAGCCGGACACCGGCGACCTTGCCGCCATCCACAAGAACGCGATCCACCGGCGTCTCAAGGCTGATCTCGACGCCCATCGCCGTCACAACACGGGCCATGGCCTGCGTAATCGCGCCCATACCGCCGACGCTATGGCCCCAAGAGCCTTTATTGCCATTCACTTCGCCAAAGACGTGGTGCAGCAGAACATAGGCAGAGCCGGGCGTATCGGGGGACGCATAATTGCCAACCACCGCGTCAAAGCCAAAGGCGGCTTTCACCGCTTCGCTTTCAAACCAGCTATCGAGCAAAGTGCGGGCGGATTTGGTAAACAAGTCCAGCACATCGCGCTGGCGCTCAATCGGCAAGCGCGCCAGACGGCGGCCCTGCAGCGCGCCATCAATCAACATCTTCATGCCGCCGCCGACATTGGGAGGCGTCTTCATCGCCAAATCGCGCAGCACATCGGCCACGGCATCGAGCATGTCATAATAAGCGGGCAGGACAGCCGCAT
>RFSU01000155.1 GCA_009923795.1 Sphingomonadaceae bacterium | reverse complement strand
ATAACGGAACCAGCGCCTAGGAAAAGCAGGGCCTTAAAAAAGGCGTGGTTTGCCAGATGGAACCTGGCTACAGGATAGCCTGACAGTCCAGCCGCTAGCACTCTGTACCCTAGCTGTGAACAAGTAGAATAGGCGATAACGCGCTTTAGGTCATTTTGCACAAGACCGGTAGTAGCCGCTAGGAATGCAGTTCTACCTCCAATCCTAGTGATCATTGAAGAGGTATGTGGGGCAAATTCAATAAGGGGTGAACAACGACAAAGCAGGAAAACACCTGCTGTAACCCTAGTTGCCGCGTGGAGTAGGGCTGACACTGGTGTTGGTCCTTCCCTCGCATCTGGAAGCCAAGTGTGAAGTCCAACTTGTGCGGACTTACCTACAGCCCCAACAAGAAGACCTGCGGCAAGAAGATCCAACTCGTCAGATCGGGCCAATAATCTTGGTGCCACATCGATATCGCGTGCTCTGATCTTCAGCAGGAGCTTTAACAAATCAGCGACCAGCGCACCTTCTTTGCCGAGGCCTGGTTTGCGATCATCCCGTGCGGGCATCTCATCTGGCCCCAGGGGCCGCGCACCGTCGATTATCGCAATGAGGCGCGTGCCGATATCGTTATTGGCCCAAGAGGCGGAAAGACCGCGTACCTTCGCCAAATCAGATTGAGCGCGGGGGGGATGAACGGCGACATCCGCGAGCGTTTCGTCCTTCATGATCCGACCACGTGGGATATTCTTGTTGCGCGCCTCTGTTTCCCGCCAGGCGGCAATTGCCTTAAGCCTTCCAAGAACCTCTGGCTTGCGGCTAGAAATCTTAACGCGCTTCCACGCCATTTGGGGGTCAGTGACGTAATTTGAGGGATCGGCGATGCGTTCCATCTCGTCATTCAACCAAACACCTCGGCCTGTCTCTCTCAACTTGTCGAGCATTTTGGGGAAAATGACTGCAAGATGCGTGACATCGCCAATGGCATAATCAATCTGACGCTGATCGAGCGGTCGCCGCCCCCAGTCTGTAAACCGCGCGCCCTTATCAAGCGGAATGCCAAGCCAGCTATCGACAAGGTTGGAATAGCCAACTTGCTCCCCTTGGCCCAAGGCCATAGCTGCAATTTGTGTGTCAAACATGGGGTGGGGTGTTTTGCCGGTGAGGTTGCAGACGATTTCAATGTCTTGTCCGCCAGCATGCACCACTTTGAGAACATCTTTATTCTCCGTCAGGAGATCAAGCAGGGGGCTTAAATCAAGGTCGGGTGCCTTTGGGTCGATTGCCGCCGCTTCATTATGATCTGCAACTTGGATAAGGCACAGGTCAGGCCAGTAGGTGTTCTCACGCATGAACTCTGTATCTACCGCAATAAAGGGTGCATTGGCCCAGCGAGCGCAGAGCGCCGCGAGTTCATCTGTGGTCGTAATAAGGTCGTGTATCTTCATAGGGACTTGGCCTAGCCGCGTTCGGCCGTCCATGCCAGCCTTGGATGAAAATCTGCTGTCAAACAGGAAGGCAAGGATGCGTTTTCAATGTGGCATTTACCTCCCTTCATCTTGACAAAAGGCCCGCGTCACCGTCTAGGCGCGGCATGCATATTTATCGCTCCCATACCTGCGCCCAACTGCGCAAATCCGATGTTGGTTCAACCGTCCGTCTTTCGGGTTGGATTCACCGTAAGCGTGACCATGGCAATTTGCTGTTTGTAGACTTGCGCGATCATTATGGGTTGACCCAGATTGTGACGGATGTGGACTCCGAGGCCTTTAAGGTTTTGGAGAAGGCGCGGGCCGAGTCTGTTGTGACCATCACTGGCGACGTCGTGGCACGTGCGGCGGAGACGGCCAATGCCAATTTGCCCACGGGTGAAATTGAGGTGCGGGCCCGCGAGGTGTCGGTTCAGTCCGCCGCGCAGGAGCTTCCCTTGCCAGTTTTCGGCGATGCGGAATATCCGGAGGATATCCGGCTGCGCTATCGGTTCCTCGATCTTCGGCGGGAACGGCTGCACAATAACATCGTCCTGCGTTCCAAGGTGATTTCTTCGGTGCGTCAGCGCATGATCGGGCAGGGCTTCACCGAGTTTCAGACCCCAATTTTGACCGCGTCTTCGCCAGAAGGGGCGCGTGATTATCTGGTGCCCAGTCGCGTCCATCCCGGAAAATTTTATGCGCTGCCACAAGCGCCGCAGATGTTCAAACAGCTGCTGATGGTGGCGGGCTTTGACCGCTATTTCCAGATTGCGCCCTGCTTCCGGGATGAAGATGCACGTGCTGATCGGTCACCGGGTGAGTTTTATCAGCTCGATTTCGAAATGAGCTTCGTCACGCAAGACGATGTCTTCAACGCGATTGAGCCTGTGCTGCATGGACTATTCGAAGAATTTGCCAATGGCCGCCGGGTGAGCGCCGCGCCATTTCCGCGCATTCCCTATAAGGATGCGATGCTGAAATATGGCAGCGACAAACCGGACCTTCGCAATCCAATCATCATCACCGATGTGACCAATTCCTTCACCAAATCAGGCTTTGGCTTGTTTGAGCGTATTGTGGAAGGAGGCGGCGTAGTCCGCGCGATCCCAGCGCCCAATACTGCCGATAAGAGCCGCAAATTCTTTGACGACATGAATGACTGGGCGCGGGGCGAAGGCCATGCAGGCCTTGGCTATGTTACGCGTAAGGGCGGCGAGTTTGGCGGGCCGATTGCCAAGAACCATGGCGAAGAGGGCATGGCCGCAATTTATGATGCGCTGGGCCTTGGCCCGGATGACGGCCTGTTCTTTGCCGCGGGCAAGGAAGGGCAGGCAGCGAAGCTTGCGGGTGCCGCCCGCACGCGGGTTGCCGAGCAACTTGGCCTGATTGACCCCAATTGCTTTGAGTTTTGCTGGATCGTCGACTTTCCGATGTATGAGTATGACGAGGAGTCAAAGAAGGTCGATTTCTCACATAATCCCTTCTCTATGCCGCAGGGCGAGATGCATGCCCTTGAGACGATGAATCCGCTCGATATCCTTGCCTATCAATATGACATTGTCTGCAATGGTGTTGAGCTATCGTCTGGCGCTATCCGGAACCACCGACCCGAAATCATGTATAAAGCCTTTGAAATTGCAGGATATTCGCAAGAGGATGTCGACACCAATTTTGCGGGCATGATCAACGCGTTCAAATATGGCGCGCCGCCGCATGGCGGTTCTGCACCAGGTATCGATCGTATTGTAATGCTGCTGGCGGATGAGCCGAATATTCGCGAAGTCATTGTCTTCCCGATGAATCAGAAGGCAGAAGACCTGATGATGGGCGCGCCGGGTCCGGTGACGGCGAAGCAGTTGCGTGAGCTCAATATTCGTGTGGTGGAACAGGCCAAGCCCTAATCCAGCTTACGGGTAGCTGATCGCTAGAACCTCATAATCTATTGCGCCTGCCGGCAGGGTGAGGCGACGGACGTCGCCAAGCGCAGCGCCACGCAGAGCGCGGGCGATGGGCGCATTCCAGCCGACCCGTCCTTGTGAGGCGTCGGCTTCATCGTCGCCGACGATTGTAAATGTCCGCTGCTGATCTTGATCGTCTGCAATGGTGACCGTCGCGCCGAAGAAGATCTTGCTTCGGTCGACTTGATCGGTGGGATCAACGACGCGGGCTGCCTTTATTCTGCGCGAGAGCCAGCCGAGTTCTTTATCAATTTCGCGCAGACGCTTCTTGCCATAAATATAATCGCCATTCTCGGATCGATCCCCATTGCCCGCGGCCCATGATACGGTTTCAACGAGCTTTGGCCGCTCGACAGCAAATAAATCATGATAGCGCGCCTTCAGACCGGCAAAGCCAGCTGGCGTGATGTAGTTGGGGCGGTCCATTTAGCCGGGGTAAGGCTTGCCGAGGTAAAAGGATAGCGGTGCATCGCCATGCAGTGTCGCACGGTTGGGATTTTTCAAATTATAAATAACCGCATTTTCGAGCACGCGCTGCACATAATTGCGCGTTTCGGAAAAAGGGATGGCCTCTATCCAATCTAGAACGTTCATATTCGTGCGTGGGTCGCCAATTGACCGCAGCCATCGATTCACATTGCCCGGCCCAGCATTATAGGCGGCAATCGCAAGCACATGCGATCCTCTATAATTGTTCAGCATGCGCCGGAAATAGCTGGCTCCAAGGGTGATGTTAACCTGCGGGTCAAATAGGATCAGATTTTCCTGATCTATGCCAAGATGTCGGGCCGTATCCCGGGCAGTGCCGGGCATGAGTTGCATCAATCCTCGCGCGCCTGCGCGGCTGACTGCTTGTCTGTCGAACTGGCTTTCTTGCCTTGAAATGGCATGGATGAAGGTCCAATCCTCAGCTTGTTCCGCCGGGACGTGAATTTGTGGAAACGCTGTGCGGATATAGTCGTTCAGCCCTGTGTTACGGGCATTGCGCCCTACCAGAACATTCAGGTCTGGTCTGCCAATCCGTTGCGCCAATTCAGCGGCCAACAGATGATCTGCATCGGTTGATATTGTGCTGGCGAGGCTGCGGACAAAAAGGCTTTGGTCCGCCCAATTGCCAGCTTCCCCTAATGCCAGCAAGGCCCGGACGATCGACCTTTTTTCAAATTGGGCGCGCTGCTCTGCGCTTATGGAGATGCTTACAGTTTGAGGCGGAAGCCTTAACACGCGGCCGAGACGCTCGGCAGCGAGCTGACCATGGAACTGGTCCACATATTGGGCGGCTTCTTCAAAAGAATTGCGCGCCTCAGCGGGGCGGGATGCTGCGGTCCAAGCACGCCCGGCCCAATATAATCCACGCGCTTGCGTTTGGGATGATTGGGCGGCGGAGACATAGCGGCGGAACATCTCTGCCGCTTGGCTTGGTTCGTTCAACCGATTAAGCGCTATGGTTCCAGCAAGCCAAATCAGATCGGTATAGGCATCGCGTTCTGCAAAGGGGCGTTTGCGGACATCTGTGTTCGGCGGGTAGGCAGTGCCAGCCCTCCGGGCAATGTCAAAGGCGGCTTGCCAATCCTCTGCCTGTGCTGCGTCCCTCGCCGAGATCAAAAGCATTTGCAGCCAAGTTTCGGGCGACGCAGGAAATGTCGCCATGGGGTGGTTATCCCGAAGAAATTGACGGGCAGTGGTGGCTTGGCCCGTATTGCGCAGCCACCACATATAATCGGCGATAAATCCGGGATCGTTGCGAACCGGTGCTATTGCATAGGCCAGCCTATCCGATACGTCGGGTGCTTTTGTCAGCAGCGCCAACCGCACATCGAAATTGGGTCGTCGGCTGATGCTTGTTCTGGCAATCTGCCGAGCGGCGGCATCCGTCGCGCGCAGCCATAACAACCTATCCATGCGGTCATCATGATCCTCTTCCCGAAGGATGCTTCCAAATTTCTGAAGGAGCCGTGTTTCTTCCACCTGAGACAAAGGGGCGGACGTCCAAGCCTTTCTGGCGGCTACCCTCGTGTCTTCGCTTCGGTTGAGGGACGCAAGTGCT
>RFSU01000154.1 GCA_009923795.1 Sphingomonadaceae bacterium | reverse complement strand
CCAGGTCCAGATCCGCATCGGCCAGCACCAGCAGCGGAGACTTGCCGCCCAGCTCCATGATGCTCGGCTTGATCGCTTCGGCGCAGGCCATCATGATCTTGCGCGCGGTGATTGGCCCGCCGGTAAAGCTGATCAGCTCTACCTTCTTGTGCCGCACCAGCGCTTCGCCTGCCTCTGCCGTTCCCGGCATCAGGGTGAAGACGCCGTCAGGCACGCCCGCCTCCTTCACCAGTTGCGCGAACAGTTCAGGCGCGAAGGGTGTAACCTCGGCGGGCTTCACAATCACGCAATTGCCCGCCGCAAGCGCGGGGCCAACCTTCATGCCCAGCGAAATCAGCGGTCCGTTCCAGGTGATGATGATGCCGACAATGCCAATGGGTTCGGGCACGGTATAGGCCAGCTCGCCGCGCGTATCATGGGTGGAGATCAGCTCGCCTGACAGCTTATCGCACCACCCCGCATAGTATCGCGTCCAGGCCACACAGGTATCAACCCCGCGTTCGCCCATCATCAAAGGAGTGCCGCCATCAAGAGCTGCGGCCTCGGCAAAGGCTGAGCGATTGGCGTCGATCAGGTCAGCAAGCTTGTTCAGGATAGCGCGGCGTTGTTCGGGAGGGGTGCGTCGCCAATCCTCCCGAACAGCTTCTGCACGCGCCACGGCCTCATCAACCTCTTTGGCTCCGGCGAGCGGAAATGTCGCCTGCACCTTACCGGTGACGGGGTTCAAATGATCATGCGTGCCACCACTGCCGCTGGCGCGCAGCTCGCCACCGATATGGAGTGAGACTGTGGGGGGTGTAATTGTCATGTTCATTGTCCTCCAAATGTAAGTCCACCGTCAGCACCAACTGGCATGTGCGGGCTCCACACCACTTCCCATCCATTGCCTTCGGGATCAGCGAAATAGCCCGAATAAAGCCCGCCATCGCGGTCGCGCACCGGGCTGGTGATGGTGCCGCCTGCCGCCACGGCCTTCGCCATTTGCGCGTCTACCTCTGCCTTGGAGTTCACGAACACCGCGTTGATGATCCGCGCCGTTTCCCCCACATCAATTCCCGCCTCCTTCGCCAGATAGTCGCGGTTGACGAACACCAGCACGGAAGTGCCCAGCCGGTACATGACTGATCCCGGCATTTCCGGCCCCCAAATGCTCCAGCCCAGCCCGGCTTCATAGAAAGCGCGGATCGCAGCAATATCGCGTACCGGGTTCATCACCATGTTAAGGCGTTGGTCCATGCTTTGTCTCCTATAGTGTCCAGCCGAGTTGCAGGCTTTCAAGTGTCATGACTGATCCGGGGCGGAAGTGCGCCGGCTCGCCAGTGTCGACCTCGTGGAAATGGCCGATCCGGGCGAACCAGATGCGGTAGAAGGTCACCAGCTCCAGCCGCGCCAGATGGATGCCGAGACAAGTGTGGATGCCTGATCCGAACCCGGCATGCTTGCAGGTCGGGCGGTCGAGCGTGACCTGTTCGGGGCAGCTTTGCAGATCAGCATCCCAGCCGACCATCATCGTTGGCGCAAGGATGCATTCTCCGGCCTTTAACGGGACACCCTCCAGCACAGTATCCTGCACAATGTAGCGCGGCGTCGCGACAAAGGCATAGCGGCGCATCAGTTCCTCGACGGCTTTCGGGATACAGTCCGGGTCGTCAATCATCCGCTGGCGCAACGCTTCATCATGCGCCAGATGCCGCATGCCAAAAGTCATGGCGTTGGTGACGGTGTCGAGACCGGCGAGGAACATCAGGAAGCCGATCGACATCAGTTCGCCCTGATCAAGCTTGCGGCCTTCGAAATCGGCGCGCACAAGCTGGGAGAGGACGTCCGGCCCCGGCTCTGCCTGACGCAGCGCGATTGCTTCACCAATCAACCCCATGATCTGCATGGCATAGCCACCACGTTCCTCGTCCGAACGATTGACATCGAAAAAGTTCACAACCAGACTGCGGAACTCCTCGAACCGTTCCAGCGGAAAACCGAACATTTCCATGAACACGCTGATTGGCAGGCGTGAGCCGAGTTCTCTGACAAATTCGCATTCGCCCTTGTCCTTGATTGTAGCGATCAGTCCTTCGGTCCATTCCGCAATGCGCGGTTCGAGATGCTCGATGGCTTTTGATTCAAACCAGGGCCGCAGCAACTGACGATAGGCGCGGTGCTCCGGCGGATCGAGCATGATCGGGATCATCTTCGGCGCGTCGAGATTGGGCGGGATGGAAAGGATTTTGTTCGAAAATCGATCAGGATGCTGCAGCACTTCGATCCCCAATGCCCGCCATTGGTCTCAGTCCAGAAAACGGGAGGCGCCTCATGCTTCAATGCTTCCCACGCGCCATGGCCGAGGGCAGCGATGCGCGGATCGCGTAGATAGTCAAATTCATAGGTTGGTCGGTCCATATTAGCCCTTCAACAGGTCGGCGGTGGTTACGGGTGCGATGAAGCTCAGCAGATGCGCGCGCTTCAGACAGAGGTGGGGTGTGGCGTCATCGGTCATGCCAATGCCGCCGTGCACCTGAATATTGGCGCGGGCATTCTCCAGCGCGGCCTGATCAGCGAGGCGCTTGGCGGCAGCGATGTGGAAGGCAGCCTCGGCGTCGCCCGCATCCAGCGCACAGGCGGCATAGTAAAGCTGCGAGCGGGCCACGGCACAGCGTACAGCTGTATCAGCACAGATATGCTTGATCGCCTGAAACCAGCCGATGGGGCGCTCAAACTGTTCGCGGATTTTGGCATAGCTGGCGGCCATATCGCGCGCGGCGTCGGCGCAGCCCACAGCATATGCAGCGGCGAGCAATTGCAGATGGTGCACTGCGCGCGGGTCTTCCAGTGGGTTGGGTATCAGGTCGAGATCGATGACGGATAGTGACGCGGACAGGTCCAGCCCAGGCCGTGGCTCGATGGTTCCCGGGACCATGGTGAGCCCGGCCTTGCCGTTCCAGATGCCCAATGCCGCGGTCGTGTCCTCTGCATCAAACAGCCGCAGCTTGCCGTCGCCCGGAATTGCCAAAGCCACTTTTGCATCTCCCCCGACCCAGCGCGCGGCAACCGCAGTGGACAGCAAGCCGACCGGCGCAAGGAAGCGACCGAGCTCGGCAAACACCAGCGCCTCGGTCGCATGATTCAGCCCCATTTCTGGGGAGGTCATGCCGGTCCAGCCCATTTCGGCGAGCTGCTTCCACAAACCCGCAGGGCGATTGCGCGCCTGATCGAGCGGCATATTGTCGCGGCACCAGTCCGCCGTGGCGGTCTGGTAAGCGATCTGATCGGTATTGGGAGCCAGGTCCATGCTATCGGCTCTTCGGCAGGCCGAGCATCCGCTCGCCGATTATGTCGCGCTGGATTTGCGCTGATCCGCCCGCGATGGTCGCGGCATAGTGGCGCAGATATTCCTGAGTGTCGTCCCGGTCACCATAGCTGAAATCGAGAATGTCCTGGCCCTTGAGCCGCACCGCGAGCCGGTCGATTCGTTGCCCCAGCTCAGAAGTGAAGAGGCGGATCACCGACGCTTCCGGCCCAGGCTGTCCGGTGCGAACGACTTCGGAAATGTTGCGATAGGTCATGGCGCGCAGGGCGGCCACCTCGGCACGAAGCTGGGCGAGTTCGCCCGCAATCTGGTCATTCTTGATCGCACCGCTCGCGCTCGCATCGTCGATCAGCCGTGCGACCGTTATGGCATGCTTGACCTGATCAGCGATAAAGCCCGTGCCACGTTCAAAGCTCAGCGTCGACATCGCGACGCGCCAGCCTTCGCCCAGACCGCCAACAACATTGGCTAGCGGGATGCGGACATCGTCGTAAAAGACTTGGGCAAGCTCAGCCTCACCGCTCATCAGCCGGATCGGGCGGATGGTGATGCCCGGCGCGTGCATGTCGCAAATCACCCAGCTCAGCCCCTTATGGCGGAGCGAGCCTTCTTCGGTGCGCAGCACGAGTTCCTGCCAGTCGGCGACATGGGCAAAGCTCGTCCAGATTTTTGAACCGTTGATGACAAGTTCATCGCCCTCAACCCGCCCGCGCGTCTTGATGCCCGCCAGATCGGATCCTGCCCCCGGTTCCGAAAAGCCCTGACACCAAATCTCTTCGGCCCTCAAGATGCGGGGCAAGTGAAAGCTCTTTTGTGCCTCGCTGGCATTCATGATCAACGTCGGGCCGCCGTGATTGATGCCCACAAAATTGGCGCCAATCCAGGGTGCGCCGGCGCGGGCATATTCTTCCAGCCAGATGATTTGCTGGATGAGGGAGAGCCCGCGCCCGCCATATTCCTTTGGCCAGCTGATCCCGGCCCAACCCGCATCATAAAGGGTGCGTTGCCAAGCCTTGTCAAACGGCAGCGCCTCGGTCGGGTCCAGCGGACGCTTTTCGCATGGCACATTGGCATGAAGCCAGTCTCGGCATTCCTCCCGGAAGCGGGTTTCTTGCGCGGAAAAGCTGATGTCCATCAGCCCTTATTCCTCGCGGCAAATTTCGCGCCGCGCAATGCGGCGTCCTTGTCGAACCCCGCATTGCGCATCAGTTCATGGTTGAGGCCCTGGGCAAGCGGGAACCCGTCAGTGTCATAGACGAGGCGCTTGTTTTCGGCATTGCTGTGCCAACTGTTGCCAAGGATGGTCACACATAGGGCCGCGACCTTTGCGTCCAGCTCGGCATCCGGCACGCAAAAGTTGGCAAGTCCGATCAGAGCCGCATCTGCACCCGTGACGGGCTCGCACGTCAGCATCATCTCCAGCGCCTTGGCCTGGCCGACACGGCGCGGAAGGCGTTGAGACAAGCCCCATCCCGGCACAAGCCCCCATTTGCCATGCGTATCGGCAAAACGCGCGCTTTCGCCGCAGACGATGAAGTCAGCGGTCAGCGCAAACTCAAGGCCGCCTGTGTAGCAAGTTCCTCGCACCGCAGCGATCACAGGCTGGCGCAGCTTGGTCAGCCGCTCAAGCACCAGCATTTCCTGCCGCAACCAGCCGAGCGCATCGGGATGCGGCTCCGATTGCAGATCATGTCCGGCACAGAAATGATCGCCTGCGCCCTTAATGACGATGACGCCAATGTCAGCGCCATTATCCTCAAACGCCTTCACATGGGTCCGAAAGGCGCGGAACAGATCGCGGTTGACCGCGTTGCGCTTTTCAGGACGGTTGAGGGTGAGCGTGCTGACGCCGTCCGCGTCAGATCGCAGAACGAGATCGGCTTCGCTCACGCCTTGTCCCCGCGTGTCTTGGCGACAGCTGCCTGTGCCGCACCGCTTTCGCGCGCCGCTTTGCCGAATTGATCACGGATTGGCACGAACTCAGGCATGACGAGCGAGCGCCGGAGCCAGTTCGCGCCGTCAAGCACTACCGTATGCCCCGTGAGATAGGCCGCGTAGGGCGAACACATGAAGGTTGCCATCCAGCCAAGCTCGCGGATCGCGCCAACACGCTGGGCGGGGATGGTGTTGTCGCCGCGATCGCCGACGCGGTGGGCGGTCATATGCGCGGGCAGGTCTTCATGCGGGAAACGCCCTGGGGCAAGGCAGTTGACGCGGATGCCGTCGGGTGCCCATTCAACCGCAAG
>RFSU01000153.1 GCA_009923795.1 Sphingomonadaceae bacterium | reverse complement strand
TTGAGGTTGCGGCTGTTGGATCGGAAGAACAGGTCAGGGATGACACCGATGATGGGAATCGCCCCTAAAAGCGCATCGACGCCGATAGTGCCGGCCATGCGGACAATTGCGGATTTGGGCATTCCGAGATTGCGGGCTTCCCAAGCGAGATAACTGCCGATGAGCGCCGCGACGGCCGATCCGCCAATGGGCAGCACATCCATCAACACATCGAGGCCAACACGCTGTTTGGTGCCGGGGACAGTCGGGCCGAAGTCTTCTGTTCAAATCTCGCCATGCGCTGCTGCTCCTTTAGGATTAAATATAGGAGCGTCTTTGGGATCTGCTAGTTTTTGGTACTGGCGAGCCTATTGAGCGGGTGAATGGCGCGCGCATTTTCTGCAAAGCCTCCCAAATTGGGCGTCACCAGCGACCAGCGCAGCGGCCGCGCAATTGGGATGAACAATTGGTCCTTCGCGATCACCCTGTCCGCTTCGGCGAAGAAGGCGGCACGGTCTTCTGGCCGCGCGCGCCGCGCAAGGGAAAGGCTGTTGCCAACCTCTGTGCTGCACAAGGGCGTTGTTGCGCAGGTGGCAAAGGGCGTCAGATACCAAAGCGGGTTTGTCGATGGCGCGACATCGTCAACCAATCGGAAGTCTGCCGCGGCACCCGGCGCCACCGCCTTTGCCGTCACGCCGATGCGCTGCCAATCCCGGGCCAGCAGAGCAAAGAGAAGCCGTGCGCCAGGGCCATTGGGCAGGGCAATGCGCACATTTTTTTGCGCATCCGAAAGCCCTTCCAGGCGTTTGCGGGCGTTAAGGACCCGTTGGTCTTGGGACAAAGACGCCCAATCGGGCATGGCTTGAGGATATTGGGCAATGCGCCCGGGCATAAGCGCCTCTGCCGGGGTCCAGCCGCTTGCGCCAAATTGCTGGACCAGCGTTGCGCGATCAATCGCCATGGCGAGCGCTTGGCGCACATTTCGGTTTCCGGCTGGTCCGTCCCGGCGCGCTGGGATGAGACCAAAAACGCCGACCACAGGGTCGATCCGTACTGTGCGGGCGGGTGTCGCTGCGGCGGCAGCGATCGGATAATCGGAAAAGCGCCCGCCCAGAACAAGCGCGGCATTGCCTATGGAGAAGCGGGCGACGGCCCGGGCGGCGGTTTCCCCGCGAATGCGCCGTTCGCCTTGCCGGGCCACCTCTTCGCTGGTGTCGATCGCCTCCGGAGGCAGAACTGGGCGCAGCAATTTTGCGCTCGGAAATGATCGATAGAGCCGATAGGGGCCTGTCCCCCGCCCATTATGGATGATCGCCATGCGCGGATCGGCAAGCAGGCTGAGCAGATCTGCCTGAGGTTCTGACAGGCGGATTTCCAAAACCGACTCCGTCATGGGCAGGATTTCCCGCACAGCTCTCAGCATGGGCTTCAGCGGATTTCGGCTGGATGCTGCGATCGAGGTGCGCAGGCTTTTTGCGACCTCTGCCGCCGTAACGGGTGCGCCATCAGACCAGCTTGTGCGGCGGATGCGGAAGATGTAACTCAGGCCGTCATCCGTAACCATCCAGCGTTCGGCAAGTGCGGGCTCAATTTCCCCTTGCGCATCAAATTGCACAAGTCCCTGCATCAACGCCCCAGTCATGGCCAAGGACGGGGTATCCAGCTCTTGCCGATTGGGGTTTCCAGCGCGCGCCTCGCCGCCGATCACACTTAATGTGATGGTGCCCTGATTGCTGTCAGAACACCCGCTCAACAGGAGGAGAAGGGGGAGGAGAGAGAGGAGAGGCCGAACCATCATCCGATCGATAGCGCGCCAAAATGCCCACGTCACTGTTTTGGTGCGGACGGCGGGACTCGAACCCGCACTTCCAGGGGAAAGCAGATTTTAAGTCTGCTGCGTCTACCGGTTTCGCCACGTCCGCATGCGGCCCGCATCGGCGAGAGCAGGGCTGGCGTCAAGGGTAAAGCAGATGTGGCGCGCGCTTAGCCGACGTTCAGTCGGGCCCGCATTTCCTTGCCCGGCTTAAAATAGGGAACCTTCTTTGCGGGAATATCGACAAGTTCGCCCGTTCGGGGGTTACGACCCTGACGCCCATCACGGCCGCGCGTTGAAAAAGCGCCGAAGCCGCGAAGCTCAACCCGACCACCCTGAGCCATTTGTTCCGCGATATTCTCAAAAAACAGGTCGACAATAGAATCGACTTCTTTGGCAGTTAGCCCGGGATTTTCCTCGGCGATTTTCGCCACCAATTCTGATCGAATCATGCCAACGTTCCTTCTTCATTCACCAGCCATTATGGCAAAAAATACTACCATAATGATGCAATGTGCAAGACTTTATAGACATTTGGAAAACGGGCCGGAGAATTTCCGGTAACACATTGAATACACTAAATATTTCAATTTAGGCAAAAGAAAAGGCCCGCCCTGCACATTGGCGGGACGGGCCGTCTCGTGTCGCTTTCGCGCTGAGGCTTACTTCTTGGTGTCGCGCGCTTTCAGCGCTTCGCCAAGAATGTCGCCCAAGGACGCACCCGAATCGGACGAACCATATTGGGCCACGGCCTGCTTCTCTTCGGCGATCTGCATTGCCTTGATGGAGAAGGTCGGGCTCTTTGAGCGGTCAAAGCCGGTGACCATGGCATCGAACTTTTGGCCAACCTGGAAGCGGTCGGGACGCTGTTCGTCGCGGTCGCGGCCAAGGTCTGCGCGCTTGATGAAGCCAATTGCGCCATCGTCGCCAACCTGCACGTCCAGGCCGCCATCCTTGATGGCCATAACCGTGACGGTCGTGACGCTGCCCTTTGACAGGCCAGAGCTGCTGGCGGCTGCCGCAGGTGCGCCACCCTTTTCGACTTGCTTGATGCCAAGCGAGATACGCTCCTTTTCGACATCCACATCGAGCACCACGGCCTTGACCATGTCACCCTTATTGTGGAGCGCAAGCGCGTCTTCGCCGGACATGCCCCAAGAAATGTCGGACATGTGGACCATGCCGTCGACATCGCCATCGAGGCCAATGAACAGGCCGAATTCGGTCGCGTTCTTGACTTCGCCTTCGACGATTGTGCCAGCCGGATGGGCAGCGCTGAATGCTTCCCACGGGTTGGAGGCCGCCTGCTTGAGGCCAAGCGAAATACGACGCTTTTCTTCATCGACTTCAAGGACGATGACATCAACTTCCTGGCTGGTCGAAACGATCTTGCCGGGGTGCACATTCTTCTTCGTCCAGCTCATTTCTGAAACGTGGACCAAGCCTTCAATGCCGGCTTCGAGTTCAACAAAGGCACCATATTCGGTGATGTTGGTCACGCGGCCCGACAGCTTGGCGCCGACCGGGTATTTCGCGGCAACGGCTTCCCATGGATCGCTTTCCAGCTGCTTCATGCCGAGCGAGATGCGCTGCGTGTCCTTGTTGATGCGGATGATCTGCACCTTGACCGTATCACCAATGTTGATGATTTCGGACGGGTGATTGACGCGCTTATAGCTGATGTCGGTGACGTGCAGCAGGCCGTCAATGCCGCCCAGATCAACGAACGCACCGTAGTCGGTGATGTTCTTGACCACGCCTTCAATAACCTGACCTTCGGCCAGGTTCTTGATCAGACCAGAACGGGCTTCCGCACGGCTTTCTTCCAAAATGGCGCGACGCGAGACAACGATGTTGCCGCGCTTGCGATCCATTTTCAGGATTTGGAAGGGCTGCGAAATGTCCATCAGCGGGGTGACGTCGCGCACGGGGCGGATATCGACTTGTGAACCGGGAAGGAAGGCAACAGCGCCGCCCAGATCCACAGTGAAGCCGCCCTTGACACGGCCAAAGATGACGCCGTCAACGCGGGTTGATTCACCGAACTGTGCTTCCAGCGCATCCCAAGCCGCTTCGCGACGGGCGCGGTCACGCGACAATACGGCTTCGCCCTGTGCATTTTCAACGCGATCAACATAAACTTCGACTTCATCGCCAATCTTCAGATCGGCTTTCTGGCCGGGGGCTGCGAATTCGCGCAGGGCGACGCGGCCTTCCGACTTCAGGCCAACGTCAATGACGGCCATGTCGTTTTCAATTCCGGTGACAGTGCCCTTGACGACGCGGCCGTCGAGGCTTTCTGCATTACCGAGAGATTCTTGGAGAAGAGCCGCGAAATCGTCGCGGGTCGGGTTGGCGGTTGATGCCATGTTAGAGGTTTCCAATCATATAGTTTTCCGGCCATCTGGTTGTTTCCAGAGGTCTTTTGGCCAGACTGCCCCAGCCACCCCATGTGACTGCAGCATCCATTAAACGTCTGCGCGCGTGGGGGAGCGAAATTTGGGGAGCGGGTTTGCTGCTCAGCGCCGAATCCGGGCCTCCACGAGCGCAATCGCCCGCTGGACGGCGGCGGCTATAGTCATATCCGACGTATCTAGCAAGTCGGCGTCCTCTGCCTGACGCAGGGGGGCGGCACTCCGTTCAGAGTCGCGGGCATCGCGCGCCAGAATATCGGCTAGAATGTCCGTGTAATCGGCATGACTATCTTCCAAATGCCGCCGCTTTGCCCGCACGTCGGACGATGCCGTGATGAACAGCTTTGCATCCGCATCTGGGGCAATCACCGTTCCAATGTCGCGCCCATCCAGAACTGCGCCGCCTTTTTGGCGGGCAAAGTCTTGCTGATAGGCAAAAAGGGCCGCGCGCACCGCCGGATGCTGCGACACGCGGGAGGCCAGTGCGCCTGCGGCTTCGTTGCGCAATTCTGGGTCAGTCAGAAGGGCATCATCAATGCAGCAACAGGCCGCTGCATCTGCCTCTTGATCGGGGTCGCCGCCAGAGCGCGCTGTGGCGACGCCGACTGCGCGATAGAGCAAGCCTGTATCCAGGTGCGGCAGGCCATAATGCGCGGCCAATGCTCTGGCGATGCTGCCCTTGCCAGAGGCGGCGGGGCCATCCACGGCAATGATCATCGCGCGCCCAGTTCCTGCAACATAGGGACAAAGGTCGGAAAGCTGGTGGCAACCGGGCTCATATCGTCGATCGTAACGGGCTGTTTTGAGACCAGCCCGGCAATGGCAAAGCTCATGGCGATCCGGTGATCAAGCTCGGCCGCAATCGTCACACCGCCGGCCAATGGCGCGCCGCCCGACCCTTGGATGATCAGCCCATCTTCCAGCTCTTCGACAGTAACACCAAGTGCGGCCAGTCCCTTGGCCATCACGCTGATGCGATCAGACTCTTTAACGCGTAATTCTTCAAGGCCGCGAAAGACGCTTTTGCCCTCCGCCAATGCTGCGGCGATGAACAGGATCGGGAATTCATCGACCATAGAGGGGACGATGTCCGCTTCTGTTTCAATGGCTTTCAGCGGCCCGTGGCGGACAATGAGATCGGCCACAGGTTCCCCGCCGACGATCCGCTCATCAGCTAGGGTGATGTCCGCGCTCATGGATTTGAGCACATGGATAAGCCCGGCCCGGGTTGGGTTCATCCCAATATTGTCAATCCGCACCTCAGACCCCGGGACAAGGCAGGCTGCAACCATGGGAAAGGCGGCGGATGAGGGGTCGCCGGGCACGACCACATGCTGCGCCGTCAGCTCTGCCTCGCCATGAATGGAGATGACCC
>RFSU01000152.1 GCA_009923795.1 Sphingomonadaceae bacterium | reverse complement strand
ATGCCCATCCTGCCCCATTTTGGCGACGAGCATCTTCGGCTTACGGCCAAGGCGGCGCTCAACCGCGGCGACCCCATCGACCACCTGTGCCCAGCGCTTATCAAATTCATAGGCGCTGCCATAAATACCCTTCACAGGCGCTGGCGTGGTGCCATAGCGCCCGAACACGGCTTCCATAGCGGCCGAAATCTCGCCCAAGGTCGCCCGTGCCCGTGCGGCATCCACCGCAAGCTCCAGCAAATTGGCTTGGGCTCCGGCCCCCGCCGTCAGCGCCGCGAGGGCTACCTGACAGGCTGCTTCATTGCGGCTCGCTTTCACCTGCTTAATGCGCGCAATCTGCGCCTCGCGCACAGCGGCGTTATCGACTTCCAGAATGTCGATCGCGTCTTCATTAGCGAGGCGGTATTTATTGACGCCGACGATGACATCTTCACCCCGGTCAACACGCGCCTGGCGTGCAGCCGCGGCTTCTTCAATCATCGCCTTGGGCCAGCCAGCCGCCACAGCCTTCGCCATGCCGCCTTCGGACTCCACGCGTTCGATAATCTCCCACGCCTTGTCGACCAATTCCTTGGTCAGCGCTTCGATATAATAGCTGCCGCCCAAGGGATCGACGACATTGCACATTCCCGTTTCTTCCTGAAGGATGATCTGGGTGTTGCGGGCGATGCGTGCGGAGAAATCCGTTGGCAAAGCAATGGCTTCGTCCAAGGCATTGGTATGAAGCGACTGGGTGCCGCCCAACATTGCCGCCATCGCCTCCACAGTCGTGCGGACAACATTATTATAAGGGTCTTGCTCGGTCAGCGAGACGCCCGATGTCTGGCAATGGGTGCGCAGCATCTTGGATCGTTCATCCTGCGCGCCCAATTTGGTCATGACACGGTGCCACAAAACGCGCGCCGCCCGCAATTTGGCCACTTCCATGAAGAAGTTCATGCCAATCGCGAAGAAGAAGCTCAAACGCCCGGCAAATTTGTCGATATCCAGACCCGACGCGACCCCATATTTCACATAGTCCATGCCATCGGCGATGGTGAAGGCCAGTTCCTGAACCTGCGTCGCCCCGGCTTCCTGCATGTGATAGCCTGAAATAGAAATACTATTAAATTTCGGCATCTTACGGCTGGTATAAGAGAAGATATCTGAAATAATCCGCATTGAGGGTTCGGGCGGATAAATATAGGTATTCCGTACCATAAACTCTTTAAGGATATCGTTCTGGATCGTACCGTCCAATTGCTCGACCGGCACGCCCTGTTCTTCCCCAGCGACGATGAAGAAGGCGAGAATGGGGATGACAGCCCCGTTCATCGTCATCGACACCGACATTTGATCCAGAGGAATGCCGTCAAAGAGGATTTTCATATCCTCAACGGAATCAATCGCGACGCCTGCTTTGCCAACATCCCCCACAACGCGCGGGTGATCCGAGTCATAGCCCCGGTGCGTGGCCAGATCGAACGCGACAGACAGGCCCTTTTGCCCAGCTGCCAAATTGCGACGGTAAAAGGCATTGGACTCTTCAGCGGTTGAAAACCCCGCATATTGGCGGATTGTCCAAGGCCGGCCCGTATACATGGACGCACGAACGCCGCGCGTGAATGGCGCAAATCCCGGCAGGCCGGGGTCAACCGCTACGTCTTCTGACGTGTAGAGCGGCTTGACTGCAATGCCTTCCGGCGTGTGCCAGGTCAGGTCTTTGCCCTTGACCTCTTTTGCCGATGCGGCCTGCCAGTCTTCAATTTTCGCCATGTCGTCCTCATCTGCCCAAGCTGAATAGAGATCAGCTGGTCGTTCACTTGCCCTTGAAAACAGGCTTACGTTTTTCCAAAAATGCGAGGCCGCCTTCGGCTGAATCTGCCGAATTGCCGGCGATCCGCTGACCTTCAGCCTCGGCGAGAAGCTGCTCCGAATAGCTGTTTTCCATCGCAATCAGGATGTTCTTGCGCATGACCGCATAGGCAAGCGTCGGGCCGTTGGCGAAACGTGTGGCCAATGCACGTGCTTCGGCCATCAGGTCGGCATCTTCAACAACCTTGTGGATCATGCCCCATTCCAGAGCCTTATCGCCGTAAATCTTCTCGCCCAGCATCATCATTTCGGTCGCCCGTGCCTTACCGACCAAACGTGGCAGCATCCAGCTGGCGCCGCCATCGGGAACCAACCCAATGTTGACAAATGCCTGAAGGAAATAGCCACTTTTGCCCGCGATCACAAAATCGCCCGCAAGACCAATGGAGCACCCCACACCGGCAGCGGCACCGTTAATCGCGGTGATAACCGGGATGTTAAGACGCGCTAGGTTGAGCATGAGCGGGTTATAGTGACGGGTCAGCGCAATATAGCTGCCTTCGCCACCGGCAATTGAAGAACTGCCGCGCGCTTGAAGATCAGCACCCGCGCAAAAACCACGCCCAGCCCCAGTAATGATCAGGCAGCGGGCATCGCCAAGGGATGACAACGCGTCGTTAATCTCCCCTGCCATTGTCAGGCTGCACGCGTTCATCCGATCCGGACGGTTGAGCGTAATCGTTGCAATCTGATCGCTAATATCAAGTGTAATTGTTTCAAATTCCATGAATTTATCCTCTCAATGCGCCTCTTTAGGCGTTTCCATAATTTCTGTCAGAACACCGCCCATGTCTTTGGGATGGACGAAGAAAATAAGGGTACCATGCGCACCGATACGCGGCGCGCCCAATACACGCTTTCCCATGGCTTCAAACTCGGCCTTTGCCGCATGAATGTCGGGCACTTCAAAGCACATATGGTGCTGGCCACCTTGCGGGTTCTTGGCCAGAAAGCCTGCAATGCTCTCATTGCCGGGCAGCGGCTCAATCAGTTCAATCTGCGTCCCATTATGCGGCCCTTCAGCAGGCGTATCGACAAAGCAGACCTTCACCCCCTGATCCGGCAGATCAAAGGGCGCATGAATATGCGTCGCGCCCATCACATCGCGCCAAAAGACGATGCTGGCCTCTATAGAGGGCGTCGCCACGCCAATATGGTTCAGACGGCCGAGTTTCATTAGATTGTCCTCACAACGGAATATTATCGTGCTTCTTCCATGGGTTTTCGAGCTGCTTGTTGCGCAGCTTGCGAAGACCCAAGGCAATCCGGCGGCGTGTCGAATGCGGCATGATCACTTCGTCGATAAAGCCCTTGCTCGCCGCCACAAAAGGATTGGCGAAGCGGTCTTCATATTCCTTAGTGCGTTCGGCGATCTTATCAGGGTCGCCAATGTCGGAGCGGAAGATAATCTCAACCGCACCCTTTGCGCCCATCACGGCGATTTCGGCGGTCGGCCAAGCATAGTTCAAATCACCGCGTAAATGCTTTGAGGCCATCACATCATAGGCCCCGCCATAGGCTTTGCGCGTAATGATGGTGATTTTGGGCACAGTCGCTTCGGCATAAGCGAAGAGCAGCTTTGCGCCGTGCTTGATGATCCCATTATGCTCTTGGCTGACGCCCGGCAGAAAGCCCGGAACATCGACAAACGTCACAATCGGAATCTCAAATGCGTCGCAGAAACGAACGAAACGGCCCGCCTTTTTCGATGCGTTGATATCGAGGCACCCGGCCAGAACCATAGGCTGGTTGGCAACAATTCCAACGGTGCGCCCTTCAATTCTGCCAAAGCCGATGATGATATTGCCCGCGTGAGTGGGCTGCACCTCAAAGAAATCACCTTCGTCGACCGTTTTTCGGATCAGCTCATGCATGTCATAGGGCGTCGCGGCAGACGCCGGGATCAACATGTCGAGGCTTTCCTCAACACGATCCCATGGGTCGTTTGTCGGCCGTTCTGGCACACCAGCCTGATTATTTTCTGGCAAATAATCAATGAAATCCCGCGCCGCGAGAAGCGCCTCAATATCATTTTCAAGCGCAAGGTCGGCCACGCCGGATTTGGCCGTGTGTGTCACAGCACCGCCCAATTCCTCCTGCGTCACAACTTCATTCGTCACCGTCTTCACCACATCGGGGCCGGTCACGAACATATAGCTGCTGTCCTTAACCATGAAGATAAAGTCGGTCATGGCGGGTGAATAGACAGCGCCGCCAGCGCAGGGCCCCATGATCAAGCTGAGCTGCGGGACGACGCCCGAGGCAAGGACGTTGCGCTGAAACACTTCGGCATAGCCGCCAAGCGACGCCACGCCTTCCTGAATTCGCGCGCCGCCTGAGTCATTCAGGCCGATGACAGGCGCGCCGACTTTCAGCGCACTATCCATCACCTTGCAAATTTTCTGCGCGTGCCGCTCTGACAAAGAGCCCCCGAAAACCGTAAAGTCTTGGCTATAAACATAGACAAGGCGGCCATTAATCGTGCCAGACCCTGTGACCACGCCGTCGCCGGGGATTTTGGTTTCCTCCATCCCAAAGTCGACGCAGTTATGCTCCACATACATGTCGAGCTCTTCAAATGAGCCCTCGTCCAGCAAGATGGTCAAGCGCTCCCGCGCGGTGAGACGACCCTTGGAATGTTGTGCATCGATGCGCTTCTGGCCTCCGCCCATATGGGCGGCCGCGCGGCGCTTTTCGAGCTCGGCAATGTTCGATGACATGGCGTTTTCCTGTTATGTTAAGCGTCTCTCTTGCGCGTCGCCCTCTGCAAAGTCCAATGTGAATTTGCGAAGTTGTAAAGCCAAGGTTTGCAAAATTCTTCACCCTGCAGCAAAACAGGATCATGACAGATGAAACAACAGTTCGACCCACAGCGTCGCGTCGCCGCATTTTTGCCGGGAGCCGCCTGCGCGCCCTGCGAGATGCGCGCGCGCTGCGACAGGTTGATATGGCAAAAAAGCTCAGCATTTCGGTCTCTTATCTTTCTCAGCTGGAGAATGATGACAGGCCACTCACCTCGGCTTTGCTCGAAGTTTTGGCGAGAGACTTCCCGCTCGATTGGCAAGAATTTGAAGAAGATGCCGCCACGCGCCGGTTCGCGGCTCTCAGGGAGGCAGCAGCAGATCCGCTGTTTACAGCACCACTCTCCGCAGAACAGTTGGCCCGCATAGCCGAACAACAGCTCGCCCTTGCCGAACAATTTGTGAAGCTGCACGCGGCCTATCGGAACGCCGGGCAAAGACTCCAGATCATTGATGAGGCGCTTGGCGCGGACAATGCGGGGGGCAGCCGCCTTCCTTGGGAAGAAGTACGCGATTGGTTTCACAATGCCGGAAATTATGTCGACAGCCTTGATCGCGCGGCAGAACGTCTGGGCGAAACGCTTCGGGGAACCCCCCCGCCTCAGGTCGCACTGGAGCTTTATCTTCGAAATGCTCTGTCTGTATCCTTGGCCTATGCCCCCGGCCTTGGCCTCAGGGACTATGATCCGCAAATGGGCCATCTTCTTATTGATCAGGGCTTGCCTGCCGACAGTCAGCGGTTCCAATTGGCTCACCAATTAACGGCGCTTGCACTGCGGGAGGACATAAGCGCCATTGTGGAACAAGCAGGCCTAAGAACGGCAGCAGCGCGTCAGCTTTTGTCTGTTGGACTTGCCAATTATGCCGCAGGCGCCCTGCTCATGCCCTATGAAGCATTTCGCACAGCTGCACGCACGGTTCGGCAT
>RFSU01000151.1 GCA_009923795.1 Sphingomonadaceae bacterium | reverse complement strand
CCTCCCGCGCGCGGGAGGGGAGTGAGACTTGAGCGAGCGAAGCACGCTTTAGTCGCAGCGGGGAGGGTAAGGCCCTAACGCGCCAGCAGAAACACCGCATGTTCCGCCAAAAGATTGGCACCCCGCTCCCCGATCAGGCGATCCCCGCGCAAGAACCATTGGCCTTCAATGCGGATGCCACGCTGTGCGATAAAGTCGCGGAAATCGTCGATCGTGACATGGTGGATATTGGGCGTGTCATACCAGCGCGCGGGCAATTGCTTGGTAACGGGCATCATCCCGCCGAACATCAGCGCGATACGCGTGCGCCACTGCGCGAAATTGGGGAAGGACACAAAGGCCCGCGCCCCAATGCGCAACAATTGCTCCACCACTAGATCGGGGCGCATTGTCGTCTGCAATGTCTGTGAAAGGACCGCATAGTCGAACGCCAGATCGGGATAATCGGCCAAATCGGTATCGGCATTGCCCTGAATAACCGAAAGGCCGCGCGCGACGCAGGCCGCCACATTATCACGGTCAATCTCCATACCGCGGGCATCGACCTGCTTTTGATCGCGCAGTGCCGCCATCAGCGCGCCATCGCCGCAGCCGACATCCAGCACACGGGCGCCCTTGGCGACTTCCCGAGCGATAATGGCAAGATCCGCGCGCAAGCCGCTCATTGTCCGCCCGCCTTTAAAAATCCATCCACCACCCGGTCCAGCTCCGGCACGTCCAGAAGGAAGCTATCATGCCCGAACGGGGCCGACAGCTCGACAAAGCTGACAGGCGCGCCGCTGGCATTCAGGGCGTGAACAATATTGCGCGACTCGGATGTGGGGTAGAGCCAATCGGTATCGAAACTGATGAGGCAAAAGCGCGTGGCCGACCCGCGAAAGGCATTGGCCAAATGCCCGCCATGATCTTCTGCCAGATCAAAATAATCCATCGCCCGGGTGATATAGAGATAGGAATTGGCATCAAATCGGCCCGTGAAGCTCAACCCTTGATGGCGCAAATAGCTTTCAACCTGAAAATCCGCGTCAAAGCCAAAGGTCTTGGCCTTGCGGTCTTGCAAGCGCCGGCCAAATTTTTCGGTCAGGCCATGTTCCGACAAATAGGTGATGTGCGCGGCCATGCGGGCGACGGCCAAACCCGAATCGGGGGCTTGTCCATCCGCATAATAATCCCCGCCCCGCCAATTGGGATCGGCCATGATCGCCTGTCGGCCGACTTCATGAAAGGCGATATTCTGCGCCGAATGTCGGGCGGTTGAGGCAATGACCAAAGCGGCGTCAACGCGTGCGGGATAGGTCGCCGCCCAAGTGAGAACCTGCATCCCCCCCATGGACCCACCGACGACGGCATAAAGCCGGTCTATGCCCAAATGATCGAGCAGCATCGCCTGCGCGCGCACCATGTCGCGAATGGTGATGACGGGAAAGCGCATGGCATAGGGCTGCCCATCCGGGGCCAGAGATTCCGGGCCGGACGACCCCATGCAGCTGCCCACAACATTAGGGCAGATGACACAATAACGATCCGTATCAATCGGCTTTCCCGGCCCGACCATGCGCGTCCACCAGCCCGGCTTTCCCGTGAGCGGGTGGGTTGAGGCGACATATTGATCGCCCGTCAGCGCATGGCAGAGCAGGATCGCATTGGACGCATCGGCATTGAGTGCGCCATAGCTTTCATAGGCAATTTCAACAGGCGCAAGCACGCCCCCGCCATCGAGCGCCAAGGGCTCGGTCAGGGTGATTTTCCGATCAAGGCCAAAGCGCGCGTCAGACATGGGGCGGGGCTAGGGTCGACAGGCCGCTATTGTCAACCGCAAGCATGCCCAGCTGTTTGACCCAAATCCTCGCCCCGTCTAAGGCGCGGGGCATGACTGCACCCCAACCCAAGCCCTGGATCATGGACATTGCCCCCTATGTGCCGGGCAAGTCGAAAACCGACGATGGCCGCCTTGTGGCCAAGCTTTCGTCTAATGAAAACCCGCTGGGGACAAGCGAGCAGGCGCGCGATGCGTTTTTGCGCCATGCAGGCGATCTGGAACGTTATCCCGATGCGAGCGCCGCAGCGCTCCGCGAAGCCATTGCCGCTGCTTATGATCTTGACCCCGCACGGATTATTTACGGCACGGGATCGGATGAAGTGCTGCATCTGGCAGCAGGCGCCTTTGCCGGTGTCGGCGATGAGATTATTTTCGTGCGCTATGGCTTTGCCGTCTACGAAATCGCCACCCGGCGCGTCGGCGCAACGCCCATCATCGCGCCAGATACCGATTATGCGACCGATATTGATGCCGTGCTCGCCTGTGTGACAGAGCGGACACGGGTGGTCTTTATCGCCAATCCCAATAACCCGACGGGCACCTACACCTCGCGTGCAGACATTGCCCGGCTGCATGCCAGCCTGCCGGATCATGTCCTGCTGGTGCTGGACCATGCCTATGCCGAATATCTCGCCGATGAGGATGAAGATGGCGCAATGGCCTTGGCCAAAACAGCTGCCAATGTTCTCATCACGCGGACCTTTTCCAAAATCTATGGTCTGGCGGCAGAGCGGGTGGGCTGGGGCTATGCCGCGGCCCCGATCATTGATGCCATGCACAGAATCCGCGCGCCCTTTGGCTTTTCCATTGCCGCACAAGACGCCGCCATTGCGGCCTTGGCAGATACAGATTTCGTTGCGCACAGCCGCGCGCATAATGCCCAATGGCTCAGCTGGTTTGCCGCTGAAATTGGCAAGCTTGGCAATCAGGGCCTGCGCGCCATCCCCAGCAAAGCCAATTTCCAACTGGTTTTGTTTGAAGGCAAAGTCACGGCGGAAGACGCCTATATGGCGCTGATGGAGCATGGCTATATTGTGCGCTGGTTGCCGGGGCAGGGGCTGGCCAATGGCCTGCGCATCACCATTGGCACGGAGGCAGAGACGCGCGGCGTGATTGCTGCCCTGCGCCAGATAGTGGGGGCAGACGCCTAATGCCCGCCGCAGCACTTCCGGGCCATGTCGCCCTTATCGGGCTTGGCCTGATCGGCTCCTCCATTGCCCGTGCCGTGGCGGAACGCCTGCCGAATATGTCCGTGTCCGGCTATGATGCCGACCCGGCAACACGGGCAACGGCGCGCGAGCTTGGCCTTGCGGGCCGGATTACCGAGACAGCAGGCGAGGCCGTGACGGGCGCTGATCTCATCATCCTCTGCGTGCCCGTGGGCGCAATGGGCGCTGTTGCTCAAGAAATTCGCGATCATGTGTCCCCGGGGGCGATCATCAGCGATGTCGGCTCCTCCAAGGCCAGTGTTTTGGCCGCGCTCACCGAGGCGCTGCCCGGCCATCACGTCATCCCCGCCCACCCCGTCGCCGGGACGGAACGCAGCGGGCCGGAAGCGGGCTTTGCCTCGCTCTTTCACAATCGCTGGTGCATCCTCACCCCGCCCGAAGGGGCCGATGCCGACAAGGTCGCCAAACTCTCCGCCTTTTGGGAGGCTCTGGGCGCAAATGTCGATCTGATGGATGCGCCGCATCATGACCTTGTGTTGGCAGTCACCAGCCATTTGCCGCATCTGATTGCCTATACCATTGTCGGCACAGCGTCTGATCTGGAATCCGTCACCCGATCGGAAGTGATCAAATATTCGGCCGGTGGCTTTCGGGATTTCACCCGCATCGCTGCCTCAGATCCGACCATGTGGCGTGACGTGTTCTTGAATAACAAGGATGCCGTGCTGGACATGCTCCAGCGCTTTTCTGAAGACTTAACCGCTTTGCAGCGCGCGATCCGCTGGGGCGATGGCGATGCCTTGTTTGATTTGTTCAGCCGCACCCGCGCCGTGCGCCGCAGCATCATTGAAGAAGGGCAGGATGATGACCGTCCCGACTTTGGTCGGTCAGATCATATTGGCAGCTAAGCCCTAATCATTCAGTGCATTAATGGCGGTGTGCACCCGGGCCTCCAGCTCTTCACGTGGAAGGCCAGCGGGGATTTCCGCCCCGACTTTCATCGTCACAATGCCGGGCGTTGCCATGAGGCCGCGGGGCCAGACCTTGCCTGAATCAAGCGCCACCGGAATGACGGGCAGGCCCAAAATCTTGTAAAGCCCGGCCAAGCCCGCACGCAGCGGCGGCTGCTCCCCATGCGGCACGCGCGTTCCTTCTGGAAACAAAATAATGGGGCGGCCCGAGTCTTTGGCGCGCTTTGCCTCAACAATCATACGCCGCATGGCTGAGGCCCCGGCATCGCGATCCACCCCAATCGATCCATGCGCCCGGGCTGCATGGCCCCAGCCGAATAGATCCAGCAACTCCTGCTTCATCACGACAACCGGGCGGCGGAACAAGGCCAGCGTCTCCACCGTTTCGTACATGGATTCATGCTTGAAAATGTAGAGCGCCTGTCGATCATCCAACGTGCCGATCACATGCGTGCTGATGCCCAAAATATGACGGGCGCAGAACCGGTGCCATAAGGCCCAATTGCGCGCACCTCTAATCGTCGCCCGCTCGCCAAAGGCAACCATGATCCAGGCCAGCCCAACGACAATTACGCTGCCGGGATAGAAGATGAGCGCAAACAATAGAGACCGCAGCACCGCCATCAGAACCGGCCCCCAATTTCCAACGCGATAAAGCGGGCCAACAGCTTATTATACTCCATAAACAATTGGGTCAGGCTGAAAGAACTGGGCACGGCGTCTCCGACAATTTTCATCGAACCATCAACGCTGTGGCGCAGCTCGAGTTCCGCGCGGCGCAAATGCCAGTCACTCGTCACCAAACGGACAGACTTATACTCATGCCCCGAAAGCCAGCGGGCCGTTTCGCGCGCATTGGAAATGGTATCAACCGATGCCTTGTCGAGATCAATGCAGCAGCGCGAGAGCTTGCGCGGGATATTCACCGCCTCTTCCAATTCGGCGCGGCGCACGCTGGGGTCCACGCCTGACACCATCATCCGCTTTGCTCCGTTCGCCGACAAAATGTCGATGCCGCGCTGAACCCGGCCCGGTCCACCCGTCAGAACGACTACGGCATCGGTTTTTATAGCGACGTCGGCGGGTTGCGGCAGGAAAATGGCAAACCAGATGAGGCCCAGAAACCAGAGCAGAAAGCCAAGCGCAATCAGGCGGCGGATCATAGACAACATCCTGTCCACCCGCCTTGGCTTCCGATCAGACACTGTCGGTTTACCTCGGCCTGCTGCATCATCATCGGCCCAATTCAGCCCCCATCATTATCCCCAACACCCGTCCCTAGAACAACGCCCGGTGCCGATCCAGCCTTGATTACCCCGACAGGCTATTGCAAGAGGCGTCCAATCGGTGCTTAGAGGCCATAGTGCCAGACCCAAAGGCTGTTGCGTTCCATGATCCTAACCTGTCCTGCCTGTGAGACTCGCTATCTGATTGCCGATGGGGCCATTCCGCCCGCCGGGCGTCAGGTGCGCTGCGCCTCGTGCAAGCATAGCTGGTTTCAGACCGGACCAGAGGAAAGCCAGCGGCAGGCCGAGGAGCTTCCCTTGCCGCCGCCAACCCCGCCTGAGGCCGCCATCGCGCCCGCCCCCTCTATGGCGGCCAACCGGATTGAGACGGATGAGGCAGGCCCTGCTGACGCAGA
>RFSU01000016.1 GCA_009923795.1 Sphingomonadaceae bacterium | reverse complement strand
TACCCGGAAAGCTGGCTGATTGCCAAGAACGCGATCCTGCAAAGTCCGAACTCTTCTTGGTCGAAGGGGATTCCGCTGGCGGCTCTGCCAAACAGGGCCGCAACCGCCAATATCAAGCGATCCTGCCCTTGAAGGGTAAAATCTTGAATGTGGAGCGCGCGCGCTTTGACAAGATGCTGTCTTCCAAGGAAGTTGGCACGCTCATTCAGGCGATGGGCACGGGCATTGGCCGCGATGATTTCAACATTGAAAAGCTGCGCTATCACAAGATCGTCATCATGACCGACGCAGATGTCGATGGCGCGCATATCCGCACCTTGCTGCTCACCTTCTTCTATCGGCAGATGCCAGATATTATCGCGCGCGGGCATCTCTTCATTGCACAACCGCCGCTCTACAAGGCCGCACGTGGCCGCTCAGAAGTTTATCTGAAGGATGATGCCGCGCTCGACGATTATCTGGTCGAAGGCGGGCTTGCGGCGACCGCGCTCGAAACCAGCGGGGGAACCCGCTCTGGCGCGGATCTGAAGCTGCTCATTGATCATGCGCGGCGGATGCGCGCGCTGATGCGCTATGTGCCGCGCAAATATGATCCCGCGATTATTGAAGGCTTGTCGCTGGTCGGTGCGCTGGACCCTGCACTGGATGCAGCCGGGCGTCAGGCCGCGGTTGATCGGGCGGCCGGGTGGCTCGGCCGTGCGGACAAGGAAGCAAATTGGTCCGGCATTGTCAGCGAAGAAGGCGGCTATCACCTCCAACGTCTGTGGCGCGGCGTGACCGACCATCATATGATTGAAGCGAACTTCTTGCTGAGCCAAGAGGCGCGCCGCCTGCACAGCCTCATTGCCGAACAAGCAGAGTCTTATGCAACGGTCAGCCGACTTGTTGCGATTGGCAAGGCGCAGGCAGACAGCGCCGCCCCCGAAGGCGATGAGGAGGATGCTCAGCCCGTCGTGACCAAGGGCACAACGGCGATCTCTCGTCCGTCTGAACTGCTTGATGCCATCCTTGCGGCGGGCCGTAAGGGCCTGTCCATTTCGCGCTATAAAGGCTTGGGCGAAATGAATGCCGAACAGCTTTGGGAAACAACGCTGGACCCGGACAATCGCTCTTTGTTGCGCGTGGAAGTTGCACAGGCCGATTTGGCGGATGAAATCTTCACCCAGCTGATGGGCGATGTTGTGGAACCCCGGCGTGACTTCATTCAGCAAAACGCCCTGAACGTCGCTAATCTCGATATTTAACCACGGCACTTGCCGGACATGAGAAGGGCCGCAAAGCCATCAGGCTTTACGACCCTTCCGCATGGTCAGCGATCGGAGGAATGGGCCCGCAATCGTTTAAAACGATACGGTGCCATTGCCGAGGAGACCAAAGGCTGCGGTCACCGCGCCTATCCCCGAATCACCCTTTCCGACCTCTTAGCTGGACCATGAGACATCGGATCACCTCCTTTCGCTAGTTGCGCCTAGCGACCCTCTTGGGTCGCATCCGCAACATGAGTCGAAGCGATCGAAGATTCAAGTCTTGTAAAGTTAGAAGATGCTGTCAGAATCGGTGGTTCGGGCTTCGTGCAGAGCAATCTGATGTCAGCGCCGACACTCTTCCACAACCCTCGCAAATTCGGCCCATGCCGGGACGATGAGGTCTTCTGTGCCCGCCAAGCTGATGAGGAATGCTCCACGGCTGTGCACCATTGCGTCAAGCTGCGGGTCTTTGGCGGCAAGTTCTGCAGAGATATAGCCGGGCAACAGCGCACTTGCCTGCGCCGGGTAGGAGTGGCTGGCATCTGTCGCGCGCAGGGTCATCTGCACCACCTGCCCCGATGGCATCAGGCCAAATCGAGAGAGGGTGATCCGTCCATTGGTCCGGTCACAGGCAACCACCAAGTCTGCCGAGGCCTGCGACCGCCCAAAAAGCGCAACACCGCCCCGAGGCTCTGCGCGATAGATCCAATCGCCGGCCGTTGGGCGACGGTCTTCCCAATTGGCGACAGGGGGCGCGATGGGAGCCGCAATAGAGGGTCCAACAACCGGCTTTGCCGGGCGGGGTGGCGGGGGTGTCGTAGCGCACGCCGTGAGCAGCAGCGTTGCAAGGACTGTCCCAGCTATGGTGATCAACCGCATATGGCCTTTGTGCGGCGGCCGACGGCCTTTGGCAAGGCCAGGCGCTGGCAGAGTGCAACAGCGCAAGCCCATTGCAACGCGCCGCCGCCAGCGTTAAGGCGCCTCCCACGGATGCGGGGCTGTAGCTCAGTTGGTAGAGCGCATCGTTCGCAATGATGAGGTCAGGGGTTCGATTCCCCTCAGCTCCACCATCCGTCCCCCCTTGCTGAATTTGCGTCCCAATCCGACCGCGACCAGAGCATCTCTGGCAAAAGGATTAGGCGTTTAAGCCATAAGGAAAGTGGTGCTCGCCCATCTTGCCGGGCCATGGAGATTGCGTGCGCGGTACGCGGCCTTTCTCTTGGTCGATGCCCTTGAAAAGGAACGGGAATATGAGAACCACAGCCCTAGTTTCAGCAATTGGCCTTGCTCTATATGCAACCCCTGTTCTGGCGGAGGACGGCCCGCGGCCCTTTGTCGAGTTGTCGGCTGGATCTTATTGGGCCAATAAAATGGGCCTTACAGTGGGCACAACGCCCAACCCGACCGCCAACGGCATCAGCCTCACCCACAAAACGGGTTATGATGTTGCCGTGTCTGCGGGCATGGATTTTGGCCTGTTGCGCGCCGAAGTGGAATTGAGCCAGCGCGCCGCCGCCCTGAATAAGGTCACCACAACCGTGCCGATCCCTGCGCGGTTGGTCAGTGGGTCGACAACGCCTATTTTGACCCAAGGCAGCTTTACCGCTTTTTCGGGAAGCAGCCGGTCCCGCGCCGCGATGCTGAATGGCTATGCCCAATTGGGCGACGCAAATCAGACCAAATTTTTTGCAGGCGCGGGGGTTGGCTATGCCCGATTTGAGGCGCGCAACTATTCTCTCGCCTCTGGCGTGCCGTTCCTCAATGGGCGGGATAAGGGCCTTGCTTGGCAGCTCTTGGCGGGGGTGCGCGAGCCCTTGTCAGATAGGGTCTCCATTGGGGTGAAATATCGCTACTTCCGCACCAAATCCTTTGCCCTGACCGATGAGTTGGACCGCAGCATCACAGGCCGATCCAGCTTCCAAAATGTGCAGGCGACATTGAGCTACGCATTCTAACCCGGCGCGGGGCGGTCAAAAGCCGCCCCCGCTCGGCCACATTGACTTCGATCAACAAAGTTTTTGTGCCCAATCAAGGACACAAGTTCGCGTCTCGTGCATTTCCCTTGTTCTAGAAACAAAGGAAAGGTGCGGTTGGTGAAGTCGATCTTGCTCCACATCTATGAAGATGATGCCCTTGACGGTCGCTTGTCCGTCGCGTTGGACCTGTGCCGCGCCCATGACGCGCATCTAACGTGCGCCTATGTCACCCCCTTTTCTGCCTATGTTGGGATGGACCCGGTCGGCGGAATATTTGCGAGCGGCGCGATTATAGAGAGCCTACGTGAAAGCGAAAAGCTGACCGCCAAACGGGTGGAAGCCCGCCTGTCCCGAGAGGATGTTCGCTGGGATTGGCAATCCTTTGATGGCGATCCGGCTCAGACGCTTGTCTCCCTCGCAACGCTGTCGGATTTGCTGATTGTCAGTCAGGCTGGTAAGAGCTCCAGCACCAGCCGTCCCTTGCCTTTGGTGGATGAGGTTGTGATCCATGGCGGGTGCGCGGTTCTCGTCGTGCCCGAAAAAGTGACGCAGATGGATGCAACCGCACCCATTGTGGTCGGCTGGAATGCATCCGCAGAAGCCGCACGGGCGATCCGCCTTGGCCTCCCCGCGCTCAAGCTTGCGTCCAGTGTCACATTGGTGTCCATCGGCGAAGAGGGCGAGGTCTTTCCTCAAACAGAGGCGTCCACCTATTTATCGCGGCACGATATCACATCTGATCTGGTCAGCTTTGACGAAGATGCCGGGCCGGCGGACGAGGTTTTGACAGAGGTTGCCCAGTCGCAGGGCGCAGGGGCCATCTTGATCGGTGCCTATGGCCACTCCCGCCTGCGCGAAACACTGCTGGGCGGCGTCACCCGGCGACTGACCACGCACGCCAATATTCCCATTTACCTTGGCCGATAGGGGCCACTGAAGAATGGGCCTCAGGCGGCTTGGGCAATGTGTTCCAAGCGGCGGCGGTCCTTGATGACCACGCGCCTGCGGTCTGGCAGCTCGATCATCTCTGCCGCTTTCAGCTTAGTAAGCTGTCGGCTGACCGTTTCAATCGTCAGGCCAAGCACATCCCCCATTTGCTGGCGATCCATCGGCAGATCAAATTCATCCAGAAAGGGCGTGATGGCAGCGCAGGTCGCACTTCCCAAGCGGTTCGACATTTCGAGCAGCAACGTCGCAATCCGCTCGCTGGCTGTCTTGCGGCCGAGCAACATCATCCATTGGCGCGCACGATCCAACTCATCCAAAGTCCGTTGCAGCAACTTATGCTGAAGATCCGGGTGATCCTTGGCAAATCCATCAAAGGCGGCGCGCGTGAAAATGCAGACTTCAACGTCGGTCAGCGCAGTGACGCTATAAGGGCTTTCTGTGCCAAATGGCCGTCCGATAAAATCAGACGGAAAGACGACGGCGACAATTTGTTCACGCCCGTCCGCAGTTGAGACCGAGAGTTTCAGGACGCCCTGAATCACATTGGCGACAACCAGCGCCTCATCCCCTTCCCGGGCAAGGGTTTGACCGCGCGTCACATGGTGCTTGCGCCCCATTTTTGACAAGAGGGCCAGTTCGTCATCTGCCAAGGCCGAGCAAATTGCTCGGTTTCGCACAAGACAGGCTTCGCAATCCGACATGGCCATAAGGCTAAGCCAAAGCCGCTTTCCGGTCCAACCAAAAAGCTGGCAATGCACCAATCTATGACATTATTTCAGATTTTATCGGCAGGTCGTGCTCGGCCCCGCCGCCAAATCCAGACAGCGCCCATCGACCGAGCCAGCCTCAATCGGCAGGCCGACAAGGCTTGCCAATGTGGGCAGGATATCCACCGTCTCCACCGGCTGGGGTTGTTCAAACGGAGCCATGCCCTTGCGCCAGAACAGGATGGGCACGCGCCGATCATAATCCCATGGGCTGCCATGCGTTGCGACATAGCCGCGAATGCCCGCTGGCATCGGCT
Organism: Sphingomonadaceae bacterium; assembly: GCA_009923795.1. Lineage (GTDB taxonomy): Bacteria > Pseudomonadota > Alphaproteobacteria > Sphingomonadales > Sphingomonadaceae > Aquisediminimonas. Next base: position 15,626 of record RFSU01000016.1, on the reverse strand, counting down.
GCTGGCCATTGAGCAAGGCGATATAAATATCCCCTGACCGATCCGGCACGAAGGACGCGCGCACCCGCTGTGCAAGGCTCCACAGCGCCGGGTTCCCGGTGGGGGCCGGAAGCTCCGCAATGTCCGCCTTGGCAAACACAGCCGCAACCTTGCCTGCAAATTGCCGTTCCAATTCCGCCTTGAGCCAAGCGGCGGCTTCGGCCCGGCGATTGCCCGGCACATTGGGTGTGAACCAATAATCCCCGCCCAAGGCGCGATTTTCAATCAGCGCGCCCTGCCAGCCAAATTGCTTGGCCAGCATCTGCGACAACACCGGGGCGGCGAGCGACAAGGGCGCCCTGCTGGCAGAGGGATAGGCATGTTCGCTATGGCGCTCTGGCGCATCAAAGCCACCATGATCAGCCGTCAGCGCGACCACATAATCCATTTTCTGGCGGTCCAGCATCGCGAAAAACTGCCCCAGCCGCGCATCAAGCGAGACCATCTGGCCGCACATTTCCGGCCCTTCGGTGCCATAGCTATGGCCGATATAATCGGTCGCTGACAGGCTGATTGCCAGCACATCGGTGCCCGCGCCTCGGCCCAACCCGTTCGCGGCAACCATGCTTTCGGCAAGATCAAGTGTTGCCAAATCAAGGGCGCGGGTCGTTCGATAATCCTTGGCCATATTCTCTGGCGTGTCCGTGCGCGGCCCATCTTCAGCGCCGTCGCCGACCGTCAGCTTGCCGACCTGAATTGGCGAAATCCGCGCCTGACATTGCGGCGGCAGCGGTGGAATGACGGGCCGGGCGATCCATTGGGCTATGCGGGCATTAACGGCGGCGAGTGCTGGAACGGCAGTGCTCACCCGGCTGCGATCCGCCCCGATATAGGTGGTGAAGCCCTTGGCCCGCCAATCATACCACAAGGTTTGATCTGCCTTGCGCCCGGCCATGAGCGTCGCGCCACGATCCTTGCCCGAGACGGCAAAAACGCGCGTTGTGCTGCCGGGCAGGGATTTCATCCGATCGCCCAGCGTCTGCCAATCCGCGCTCAGATGCTTGAGCGAAACCGTGTAATTATCATGCGTGCTGCCGGGGATATCTTCGTCCTCAACGCAATAAATTTCACCATAGCCGTCTGCGCGCATACCGAACCAATCATTGACGGCAATCCCGGCGCGACCCGGGCGGATGCCGCTGGTGATGGTAGAATGGCCCGGGCAGGTTTCAGTTGCGGCATGGCTTTGATAGCCGCCGGGAAAGACAACGCCACTGGCCATGCGCTTAAGACCGCCAGTATATTTGCCGCGCCATTCGCTGAACAGGTCGCTTGAGAATTGATCCACCGAAAGGACGACGACCAGCTTGGGCGCACCCGTGGGCGCTTGCGCCTGCACAGGCATCGCCGAAAAAAGGGCAGCGGCGGCAAGCCAGCGGGCAATCCTCATCCAAAGTCTCCTGTGCAATCAACGTTAAACATGGCTATAGAGCAGACCATGACCTCGCAAGGACTTTCCTTAGCCGCCCTTCGTGGCCTCATGATGACGGCGCTGCTGGCGCTTGCCGCGCTCGCTCTGCCTGCGCGGGCGGAGAATAACATCACAACGCGGTTGCTCGCCGAAAGCCAGACACCGGCTGCGGGCCATACAATCATGCTGGCCATTGATATGCAGCCAAAGCCCGGCTGGCATGGCTATTGGAAAAACCCCGGCGATGCAGGCGTTGGCATAGAGCTGAACTGGAGCCTGCCCAAGGGCGCAAGCCTTGGCCCCATGCGCTGGCCCGTACCCGAACAGCTTGTGGTCGCTGGACTGATGAACCATGTGTTCAACGGAGACCACGCGCTATTATTGCCGCTGACCTTGCCAAAGGGTCTGACACCCGGAACGCGCCTGCCCTTGCGCGCGCAAGCCCAATGGCTGGCCTGCACAGACAAGATTTGCGTGCCCGAACGCGGCACGCTTTCGGTCGATCTGGTCGTCGGCGATGGCCGGATTGCGCCCAAGGATCAGGCGCTATTTGATCAATGGCGCGCGCGCCTTGCCATGCCCTTGGGCAGCGAAGGGCGCTTTGAGCAAGCGGGCAAGACTATGCGCATCGCCTTGCCCCTGCCCGCCAGTGTTCGAGCGAACGACCCTTGGTTTTACGCCGAAACCGAAAATGCCCTGCGCTATGCAGCGCCGCAAAAAAGCGTGCGCAATGGCGATGAAATCATCATCGAAACCGAATCCTCCGGCACGCCGGTGACAGAATTGCGGGGCGTCATCGCCACAGGGGCTGGGCGCGGGTTTGAAATTATTGCCCGGCCCGGCGCAGTCCCGCCCGCCAGCCCGGCCTTTGATGCCGCGACAATCCTTCTGGCGCTTGGCGGGGCCTTATTGGGCGGTCTGTTGCTCAATGTTATGCCCTGCGTCTTTCCAGTCATCAGCCTCAAGGCCATGAGCCTTGCCCGTGCAGGCGGCGATCAAAAGGCAGCACAGCAAGAGGCGCTGGCCTATACGTTGGGCGTTGTTCTGACCTGCCTTGCTTTGGGCGGCGCGCTGTTGGCGCTGCGTGCAGGCGGCATGGCCATTGGCTGGGCCTTTCAGTTGCAAGAGCCACGGGTCATTCTGCTCCTGCTGCTGCTGGTTGTTGCGATCACGCTCAATCTGGCTCAGGTCTTTCATCTGCGCGGCTTTGGCGGCGGGCAATCCCTCGCCGGGCGTGACGGCGTAGGCGGGGCATTTTGGACAGGGGTTCTTGCCGCCTTTGTCGCGACCCCGTGCACCGGCCCCTTCATGGCAGCCGCCTTGGGCGCCGCGCTTGTGCTGCCGATAGCGGCGGCGCTCGCCATTTTTGCTGGGCTTGGCCTTGGTCTCGCCCTGCCCTTCTTGCTGATTGGCTATATCCCCGCCCTGCGCGCGCGCCTGCCCAAGCCAGGCCCTTGGATGGCCCGTTTCCAGATCATCCTTGCCATTCCCATGGCGCTGACAGCGGCGGGCCTTGCCTGGCTCCTCTGGCGACAGACGGGAAACTCCGGCCTTTCCATCGGCATCGTGGCCACGCTGGCGCTCAGCTTTGGGTTGATCCTCATCGGTCGTCGACAAGCGGGCGGCAAGACCACGCTTCCCTTTGCCGCCGCCCTCACCCTTGCCAGCCTAATGCTCATTACGCTCGTGCCACTCAACGCGGTTGCAGCGCGCAGCGAGGCCAGCGACCATGTGCCGTTCAGCGTCTCCAAACTTGCGGAGTTGCGCGCCGAAGGTCGACCCGTCTTCCTCTATTTCACCGCCGATTGGTGTTTGACCTGCAAAGTGAATGAACAGGCCGCCATCAACCGCGATGAGGTGAAAGCCGCCTTTGAGAAGGCAGGGATTGTAATCATGGTTGGGGATTGGACAAATGCTGATCCCGCCATTGGCCGCTTTCTAGAAGCACAGGGCCGGTCGGGCGTGCCGCTTTATCTCTATTATGCCAAAGGGGCAGATCCCAAGGAACTGCCCCAGATTTTGACACCCGCCTTGCTGAAAGCGCTGGCCGACAAGCCCAAGGGCTAAGGCTGGTTAGCCCAGATCTGCCTTCACGAAGTCAGCACAGCGTTCCCCAATCATGATGGATGGAGCATTTGTGTTGCCAGAGACAAGGCGCGGCATCACCGATGCATCGGCAATATAAAGCCCCTCTACCCCGCGCACGCGCAGGTGCGGATCGCACACAGCCTCATCGTCTGACCCCATGCGCGCCGTGCCCACAGGGTGATAGACTGTATCGGCGCGACTGCGGATCAGATGATCGAGCGCGGCATCATCGTCGAGCGGCGTTGCATGCCGATCCACGCCCTGATGCTTGGCCAGCGCCGGAGCAGCGGCAATGCGATGCACCAGCTTCACCCCATCGCGCAGCACCTGCATATCGCGATCATCATCCAAGAAATTGGGATCAATAAGCGGGGCCGCCATTGGATCCGCACTCGCCAAGCGCACGGTGCCGCGGCTGTGCGGCCGCAGCACACAGACATGGATGGAATAGCCCGCACCGCTCACGGATTCCCGGCCATGATCTTCCAGCATCGCCGGGACAAAGTGAAACTGCACGTCCGGCACGGTCACATCGGCACGGGTTTTCGCAAAGCCCCCCGATTCTGCATAGGGCGTGGTCAAAGTCCCCGTCCGCTTTGACCGCCATTCAAAGATTGAACGTAAGAACCGCATCGATCCAGATAGGGTCGTGCCGTTGAACACGCTGCCCCCGGTTTTGAAGCTGGCGACATAATCAATATGATCTTGCAGATCAGACCCGACGGCGGGCCGATCCACCAGCACCTCTATGCCATGCGCCTTCAAATGATCAGCCGGACCAATGCCCGACAGCATCAGAATTTGCGGCGTGCCAAAGGCCCCGGCAGACAGGATGACGGCCCGGCGCGCGCGCAGCGTGCGCGTTGTGCGCCCTTGCCGGATGCGCACGCCCGTGGCCCTGCCATTTTCAATGATGATTTTCTCAACCTGCGCCCCGGTTTCCACATGGAGCCGCCCTGTGGCCTGCGCGGGAAGAACATAGGCGCGGGCCGCCGTCCAGCGTTCGCCCTTTTTCTGGGTGACCTGATAGACGCCGACGCCTTCCAGTTTTTCTCCGTTGAAATCCGGGTTGCGCGGCAGCTGAAGTTCGGCAGCGGCCTCCACAAAATCAACACTGCCGGGATTGGGCCAAAGCTGATCACTGACCGACAAGGGGCCAGATCCTCCATGAAACTTATCGTCCCCGCGCACATTGGCTTCGGCCCGGCGGAAGACGGGCAAGACCTCCTTATAGCTCCAGCCCTTGGCCCCAAGCTTATGCCAATTATCATAATCCCAGGCACAGCCGCGAATATAGAGCATGGCATTGACGGCGGAAGATCCGCCCAGCCCTTTGCCGCGCGGCTGATAGCCGGGACGGCCATTCAGGCCCTTTTGCGGAACCGTCTCAAACCGCCAATTGGAGTTTTTGGGGAGAAAGGGAAGCATGCCCGGCGCGATGATGCGCCAGCTTTCATTCTTTGACCCAGCCTCAATCACGCAAACGCTATAGCGCCCGTCCTCGCTCAGCCGACCGGCGGCTGCGCTGCCTCCTGAGCCGCCCCCGATGACGATGATGTCGAAGTCTTCCATGCCTGTTTATCCTGCCATCTCTGCCTAATGTGATCACTTGTATCCCGGCTATTGTCATGCGACCAGCCGGGCTGTTTCCAAATATAGCCAAGCTTGTGCCGCCACGGGGCCGACCAAAGGTCACGCGCAATCCCCGCCCATTCATGAAAGGCAACCCAAATCAGGTTGAAGCTGCCAATCTGTCGCACCAGCCCATAGCGAACCGGGTCGTCCGCCACTTCCGGCGTGAAGGTGCCAAACATCCGATCCCAGATGATGAAGACGCCCGCATAATTGCGATCAAGATAGCGCGGGTTGGTCGCGTGATGGACCCGGTGGTGGCTGGGCGTGTTCATCACCGCCTCAAACCAGCGCGGGAAGCGATCCACCACTTCTGTATGGATCCAGAATTGGTAAATCAGGTTTATCGCGCCACAGAAAAACACCATGGCCGGATGAAAGCCGATCAGCATCAGCGGCAAGCGAAAGATAAAGCTGACCGCGATAAAGCCCGTCCATGTCTGCCGCAGCGCGGTGGAGAGGTTGTAATGCTGGCTGCTATGATGATTGACATGGCTCGCCCAGAACCAGCGCACCCGATGGGCCGAGCGGTGAAAAGCATAATAGGCCAGATCATCCAGCACGAAACACAGGCCCCAGGCCCACCAAGCAAAAGGAATGGTCGTCAGCCGAAAATCATAGGCCGCAACCGCCATCGCATAGACACCACCTGCCACGATGAGGCCCGCAACCGTGCTGCCAAAGCCCATGGAGAGCGAAATGAGCGTATCTTTCGGCTCATATTTTTCGGGCGCGCAGCGCTTGGCCCAGATCATTTCTAGCACGATCAGCAGCACAAAGGCCGGCACCGCAAAATCAATGGGGTTGGGAAATGTCGTCATCATGAGGGTAATCGCCTTAAAGCTGAGGCCCAGACAGGCGCATCTTCCCCGAGGTTCAGGGTGATCGGGCGGACACCCATATCATGCGTATCGAGGATCAGAAAATTTTGATCGAGCCGGGCGTCCACGCTGCGATCCAGCATGCGCCCGACAAAAGCGGCGCCATGACGACTGATCAGCAATTGCCGCCCCTCAATATCGCGCAACAACGCGCCCATGCCGGCACGGTCGAGCACGACATCAACCGGGATGAAATCAAACACCTGCTCTTGCGCAATATCGCGCGCATGGCGGCTGTCGCGAATGCGCATATCGCCGCCGAGCTTCAACATCCAAGCGAAACCCGCAAGCGCCAAAATGGAGCCCAAAGACACGCCGAATTTGATCAGCTCTGCCAGCATCAGGCCTGCGCCTTCAGCATATCCATGAGCGGACGGACGGGCGACACATCATAGCCTGCCTTGGCCGCCATATTGGTGAGCGCATCGGGATCGCCCCCTTGCGCACTTTCGGCCAGCGCCCAGAGCAAGGTCGAGCGTGTGCCGGACCGGCAATAAGCGAGAATCTTGCCCTGCGCGCCCTGAAGCGCCGCCACCATCGCCATCACTTGTGGTTGGCTGAACCCCGAATGGGTGATCGGAATGGCGACATAGTCCATTCCCGCGGCGCGCGCGGCGGCCTCAATATCGGCACCGGCTATCTGATCATCCGATTCGCCCTCGGGCCGATTATTGATGATCAGCGCCACGCCCGCGGCCTTGGCTTCCGCTACGGCATCGACGCTGATTTGCGGGGCCACCATGATGTCAGTTGTGATCGAGCGGAACATGATCTTCTTCTCCTAATATTGCTTTAGAACAGCAAGAAAGGCGTCGCCATAGGCATCAAGTTTACGGTCCCCCACGCCAGACACCAAGGCCATATCGCGCAAAGAGCGGGGACGGATCTGCGCCATCTCTCGCAAGGTCGCATCGTGAAAGATCACATAGGGCGGGACGCCTGCTGCTTGGGCCAAATCTCGGCGGCAGGCGCGCAGCGCATCAAAAATTGGGTCGGGCGGATGATCGCCGCCCCGCGCCGGCTTGCGAGAGGTGCGGCGCGGTGCCAGCGCAATCTCAACGCGCGCCTCACCTTTCAGGATGGCCCGCGCATCCGGCCCCAGCATCAACCCACCATGATCCGTCGTGCGCAACGCATCGCGCACCAATAATGCCCGTGACACCGGCTTGATCAACGCCGCCTCATCGGCCGTTGCAATGCCATAAACCGACAGCCGATCATGCTGTTGCTGCACAACGCGATCATCCGCGCGACCCGTCAACACCCGTTCAATATGCCCAAGGCCATAGCTTTGCCCAGTGCGATACACAGCCGAGAGGAGCTTGCGGGCAAGTTCCGTCGCATCGGAAAAGGCGGGGGGCGTCTGGCAATTATCGCAATTGCCGCATTGGTCGGGCGGGCTCTCCCCAAAATGCCGCAGCAAGATGGCGCGCCGACATCCCCCCGTTTCGACAAGCGCCCCAAGCGCGGAGAGGCGGGCACGTTCCCCCGGCAGTCGGCGTTCATCCACGTCGGCCAGCCATTGGCGGGCGCGGACAAAATCTTCTGATCCCCAAAACATCTGGGCCTGTGCCGGATCGCCATCGCGCCCGGCACGCCCCGTTTCCTGATAATAGGCCTCAATGGATTTGGGCAGGCCTGCATGAATGACAAAGCGGACATCGGGCTTATCAATGCCCATACCAAAGGCGATGGTGGCAACCATCACCATATCTTCCGACGCCACAAAGGCCGCCTGATTGGCGCGGCGCACCTCTGGCGCAAGCCCGGCATGATAGGCCCGCACGGGTCGACCCGTCACCGCAAGCGCGGCCGCCAATTTTTCCGTTGCATCGCGGGATCGGGCATAGACAATCCCCGCCCCCGGCGTTGCCCGGACGAAATCGATAATCTGTCGCGTGCCGCTATCGCGCGCGGAAATGGCATAACGGATATTGGGCCGGTCAAATCCCGAGACGATCATACCGGACACAGGAATGCCCAATTGGGCCAATATATCACCGCGCGTATGCGCATCGGCCGTGGCCGTCAGCGCCAGACGCGGCACCTGCGGGAAGGCATCCATTAAGGGCGCAAGCAGACGATAATCAGGCCGGAAATCATGCCCCCATTCAGAGACACAATGCGCCTCATCAATGGCAAAGAGGGTGATGTTCCCTTGCGTCAGGAGATCGCGAAAGTCCGGAGTCGAGGCACGTTCTGGGGCGACATAGAGCAGATCAAGATCGCCCGCGCGAAAGCGGGCTATCGTCTCTGGCCGATTATCATCCGCAGAGGTGAGGGTTGCCGCCCGAATGCCCACCGCATCGGCGGCGCGCACCTGATCCTGCATCAGGGCGATGAGCGGAGAGATGACGACGCATGTCCCGGCCCGCATCACAGACGGCAGTTGATAGCATAAAGATTTGCCAGCGCCTGTCGGCATGACGGCCAGCGTCCGTTCGCCCGCCAGCACCCTGCCAATCACATCGGCCTGCACCCCGCGAAAGGCGCTATAGCCAAAAACGGTGTGCAGCTGATCAAGGGGGGAAGGGCCGACACCCCCCTCACTCAGCGGCAACGTCGCTTTCCTCGTCGTCTTCAGCCTGTTGGCGCGCCCACATATCGGCATAGAGCCCGCCTTGTTTCAGCAGGCTTGCATGGGTGCCGCGCTCTGCCACACGACCAGCCTCAAGCACGATGATTTCATCCGCATCGATAATGGTGGAGAGGCGATGGGCGATCACAATGGTTGTGCGGCGCTCCGAAACCGTCGCCAGCGTCTCTTGAATGTCGGCCTCTGTCCGGCTGTCGAGCGCCGAAGTCGCTTCGTCGAGGATGAGGATTGGCGGGTCTTTGAGCAATGTGCGCGCAATGGCCACGCGCTGCTTTTCTCCGCCCGAAAGCTTCAGACCGCGTTCGCCCACTTGCGTGTTATAACCCAGCGGTTGCGCCGCAATAAAGTTATGGATCTGCGCCCCACGCGCGGCAGCCTCCACATCCTCTTGCCCCGCCCCATCGCGGCCATAGCCGATATTGTAACCTATCGTGTCGTTGAACAGGACGCTATCTTGCGGGACGATGCCAATGCCCGCCCGCAGCGAGGCTTGGGTCACATCGCGAAGATCCTGCCCATCAATTGTGATCCGCCCGCCCGTCACATCGTAAAAGCGAAAGAGCAACCGCGCCAAGGTGGACTTGCCCGCACCCGATGGCCCGACGACGGCGAGCCTTTTTCCCGCCGGAATTTGAAAGCTGACCCCCTTCAAAATGGGCCGATCCGGTTCATAGGAAAAATGCACATCTTCAAAGGCAACTGCTGCCCCCGATATCGCCAAGGCAGGCGCGCCTGGCGCATCCTTCACTTCGGTTTCGGTGTCGATCAGGTCGAACATCGCGCCCATATCGGTCAGGCCTTGCCGAATGGTGCGATAGACCATGCCGAGCAAATCAAGCGGACGGAAAAGCTGCGCCAACAGCGTATTGACGAAGACAACATCGCCCGTTGTGAAGCGCCCCTGTGACCAGCCCCAAACGGTATAACCCATCGCACCGGCCATCAGGGCATTGGTGATGAAAGACTGACCGACATTGAGCCAGGCGAGCGAATTCTCCGACCGGACGGCGGCATTGGCATAGCGGCGCGCCGCCCGGCTATAATGATCGGCCTCGCGTTTTTCCGCGTTGAAATACTTGACCGTTTCATAATTGAGCAGGCTGTCGACCGAGCGGGCGACAGTGGCTGTATCCATGTCGTTCATTTCCTCACGCAGCTTGTTGCGCCAGTCCGTCACACGTTGGGTGAAGACGCTATAGGCAATGACCATCGCCATGGTTGCGAGCACCAGCCCGCCGGAAAACTTCACCCAAAATATAATCATCACGGCCGCCAATTCGATGACGGTCGGTGCAATGTTGAACAGCAGGAAATAGAGCATCACATCAATGCTCTTGGTTCCGCGCTCAATGACTTTGGTGACTGCCCCGGTGCGCCGCGCGAGGTGGAAGCGCAGGCTCAACTGATGGAGGTGGCTAAAAACATGTTCGGCAAGGCGGCGGGTCGCATCCTGCCCAACGCGTTCAAACACAACATTGCGCAAATTATCGAACAGCACGCCTGAAAAGCGCGCGCCCGCATAGGCCGCAACCAACGCAATGGGGAGGATCACCTGTGGTTCCAGCCCGGGTGTCATCTGATCAATGGCTTTGCCATAGACAAAGCCCATGCTGAGCTGCACCGCCTTGGACGCCAGAACCAACAACATGGCGAGCACAATGCGGCCGCGCAGGCCGGGCGCATCCTTGGGCCAGAGATAGGGGATGAAGCGCCGCATCACGGCAAAGTCGAGGCTGGACGTATCAGACGTGGCGGGATGTTGCGGAGGCATGCCTTCCCCCTAGATCATATCCTGCGCGGATGGAAACAGCTCATACCCGCATCAATCAATCAAAAAAGGGGGCGGCAATCTCATCGCGGACGCGGGCAATCCGCCCAGAGGCTTTGTCGATCATCGCCCAAGTGGTTTTGGCGCGCACAATGACTTTGCCCGCCGCATCGGTGAAGTCGACATTGCGGTCAAATCGCGCGCCCTTGGGTCGGTCGCTAATCCATGTGCGCGCGACCACCGCCGCGCCGGGGCCGACATTGCCCAGATAATCAATCTCATGCCGGACAACGACCCAAATATAGGCCGCCTGATCTTCGGGCCGGGCAACGGCGGCCCAATGGGCGGTTGCCATATCCTGAATCCAGCGCACCCAAACGGCATTGTTCACATGGCTCAGCTCATCAATATCCACCGGGTCAGGCGTGAAGGACTGGGTGAAGGCGGTCATGCAGCGGCTGCCCCGATTATTTCGCCATGCCCAGTTGCGAGAGGAAGAAGGCATATTCTTCCGCATCCTCGCGCAGCGAGTCAAACCGCCCAGATTTGCCGCCATGCCCAGCGCCCATATTGGTCTTCAGCAACAGCATATTCTGATCGGTCTTGGTCGCACGCAGTTTCGCCACCCATTTGGCCGGTTCCCAATAGGTGACGCGCGGATCATTGAGGCCGCCGGTGACAAAGAGCGGCGGATAGGCTTGCGGGCGCACATTATCATAGGGGCTATAGCTGCGGATAAAGTCAAAGGCCGCCTTGTCGGTGATGGGGTTGCCCCATTCCGGCCATTCGCCCGGCGTGAGGGGCAGGCTGTCATCCAGCATCGTATTCAACACATCGACAAAGGGGACATGTGCGGCGACCGCACCAAAGAGCTGCGGGTCAGAATTCACAACCGCCCCCATCAGCTCCCCGCCGGCCGATCCGCCGGCCGCCACAATCCGACCCGGCTTTGCAAAGCCAAGGGCGATCATGCCCTTGGCTGCATCGACGAAATCATTGAACGTGTTGGTGCGCTTGGTGAGCTTTCCATCCAGATACCATTGCTGGCCCAGATCATCACCGCCGCGAATATGGGCAATGGCAAAGGCAAAGCCCCGATCCAGCAGTGAGAGGCGCAAGGTCGAAAATCCCGGCGGCACAGCATAGCCATAAGCGCCATAGGCATAGAGATAGAGCGGGCCATTGCCGTTCTTTTCAAAGCCCTTTTTATAGACAACCGACACCGGAACCTTGGTGCCATCGCGCGCGGTGATCTCCACCCGCTCGGTTGCATATTGGCTGGCGTCATAGCCGCTGGGGATTTCCTGAACCTTCAGCGTCGTCATGGCCCCTGTCGTCACATCATAATCCATCACCGTGTCAGGCGTGACCATGGACTCATAGGAGAGGCGCAGCGTCTTCACGCGATATTCGGGATTATCATCGAGCCCGGCTGTATAGGTCGCTTCGGGGAATTTGATCCGCTTTGGCGTGCCGCCCGCATAGGGGTGAATTTCCACCTGATCGAGGCCATCTTCGCGGCCTTCGACAACGAAGAAATCGGCAAATGTGGCGACCCCGGTCATGTAAAAACGGGGCGATGCAGCAATCCGCTCCGTCCATTCCGCGGGCTTTGCCAGCGGCGCTGTCACCAACCGGAATTGCGGGCTGATATCATTGGTGTGGATGAAGAGCGTGCCGTCATGCTCTTCCACATCATATTCCACACCGGGATGGCGTTCGCGCACCAATATAGGCGCGGCCAAAGGATTGTCGGCAGGCAGCAGGCGCACCTCACTTGTCACATTATCGCCGGTTGCGATGATGAGATATTTTTCAGAATGGGTCATCCCGACACCAACCTGAAAACCGATATCCTGTTCATGGAACAGCATTTTATCCTGCGTGACCGGGGTGCCCAGCTTATGCAGCATCACCTTTTCACTGCGCCAATTGTCATTGACCGGCGTGTAGAGAAGAAAGTTGCTGTCCTTGGTAAAGGCAAAGCTTCCGCCCGTGCCCATAATCACATCGGGCAGATCCTCCCCCGTCACCAGATCGCGAAAGCGGATGGTGAAACGTTCAGACCCATCTGTGTCGGTGGAATAGGCCATGATGCGATCATTTTCGGCCACAGCGACACCACCCAGCCGGAAATACTCCTTGCCCTCAGCAAGCTTGGCTTCATCGATGATAATCGCTTCCGCGCCGCCCTTTACCGGCTTGCGCAACCACTGCTTATATTGCGCGCCCAATTGGAAGCGCCGCCAATAGAGATAGTCGCCATCCTTTTGCGGCACGGAGGAATCATCCTCCTTAATCCGGCCCTTCATCTCCTGAAAAATCGTGTCGATCAGCGGGGTCAGGGGCGCCATCTGGCTTTCAAAATAGGCGTTTTCCGCCTTGAGATAATCGAGCACCTCAGCATCATCGACCTTCGGATAATCCGGGTCACGCAACCAGAAATAGGGGTCTTCAATGCGCGTGCCATGCTGCTCAAAACTATGCGCTTTGCGGGCGGCGACGGGGGGCTTGGTAGATTTGGTCGTCATGGACACTTTCTGAAGCGGTGCAGCCGACGCAGAACCAGCGCCGAGAAAAAGGGCGGCCAACAGGCCAAAGGAGATAAGGCGTTTCATTGGCAGACAATGCCACGGCCCGGCTTTTTACCAAAGGAAAACTTCGGCGGGGGCGCTATTTGCCCGCCCGTGCGGCCCGCGCCTCTGCAATGGCCGCTTTCAAGCCATCATAGCCGACAGCCCCGACCAACACTTTATCGCCCACCACCCAGGCGGGCGTGCCCGATAAATCCAGTTCGCGCTGAAAGCGGATATTGCTCGCAATTTCCTGATCGACTTCTGGCCGGGTCAAAGCCGCTGCATCCAGACCGATCCGCCGCCGGGTCGCATCAACGACCGATGCCGTCGGGCGGCCTACGCCATAAAGCGGCTTATGCACCGCGTCGAATTTCCCCGCAAGTGCGGCCGCAACCGAGAGTCTCGCCGCTTCCAGGCTGGTTTGACCCAGCACGGGCATGTCGCGGTAAACGACTTTGAGTTTCTTATCCTCAGCCAATAGCCGATCAATATCCTCCAAAGACGCGCGGCAATAGCCACAGGCATAATCGAAAAATTCAACCAGAACGACATCTGCGTCCGCAGCACCTTCCCACGCATTTCCAATCGGCGTTTCAAGCGCCGTCCGATTAGACTCAATGACTTTGGCCATTTCTTTGCCGCGCAGATTTTCCATCGCTTCCGGCAGAATTTCCGGGTGAGAGAGGATGTATTCGCGCACAATCTTTTCAATCGCAGCCCGATCATTGGTGTTCACGGGGGCACTCGCGCTCAGGGCAAGGGCCGCTGCACCCGCGCCGAGCAGCGCGGCAGACGAAGCAATGATCATGATCTTTCCTTTTTCAGTCATCATCGGCGGCGCTTTTGGTTCTCAAGGTCTCCCCGCGCAGCCATGGCAATATCTTGCGCACGGATCCAGTCCGGACTGCCTTTGGGAATGCCGACCATTGCCGCCTCTGCATTGGGCAGGGCCAAATTGGGCCGCCCTTCCAGACTATAGCGTTCCGCCGTTGCGAGACGGGCCCGGGCCACATCCCCTTCGCGTTCATAGACGACGCCCAATTGATACCAAGCAAAGGGATTATCATTATCTTTAGAAACCGATGCTTTCAAAACGCGTGTTGCCTCGGGCAAATTGACCTCATCTTCGGTTGCGATCAAGGCGTGGCCCAATAGCGCGGCGATCAAAGGCTGCGATAGGCTGATTTGGTTCGCTTCGCGCAAGACGGGCAAGGCATCTTGCGGACGACCGGACTCAAGCAAAATCTGCCCCTTAAGCTCAAGGAAATATGGGTCCTTCGGCGCGGCGCGCAACAGGGAATCGACTTCTTCCAAGGCCTTGTCCGGATAGGCGCTGCGATGCCAAGCATAGGCCCGCGCATAGCGCGCCGGGACGGTATTGTCTGCAATTGGGTAAGTGCGCAGCGTCTGGGGCGGATCAGACACAAAGCCGGTCAATTTTGCCTTGACCCGTTGAAACCGCGCTTCCAGCTCGGGATTGAGCGGCGCATTCCAAGCGGGATCGCTTTCCACAACGCCTTGCAAAGTTGCAATACGTTCGCCAGTCAGCGGGTGCGTGCGGCCATAACTGTCTTCCTGCGGAATGGCGTAGCGAAACTCGACATTCTGGAGCGTTTTGAAAAAGCTGATAAGCCCACGGCCGCTAATCCCAGCTTTGGACAAATAGCTGGCGCCCGCGGCATCGGCAGAGGCTTCTTGCGTGCGGGAGAAGGCCAAGAATTTGCCCAGCGCGGCCTGTTGTCCCGCCGCCATAATGCCCGCACCCGCATCCCCCGCACCAGCCGCAATGGCGGCTGCGCCCAATAACAAACTAAGGATGGAAATGCTGGTCGCTTCTTTCGCGCCTTCATTGATCCGGATCACATGGCCACCAGCCACATGGCCCAGTTCATGCGCGATCACGCCTTGCACCTCGCCCACATTTTTGGCGGCCGTAATCAAGCCCGAATGGATGTAGACAATCTGCCCGCCGGCCACAAAGGCGTTGATCTCTTTATCGTTGATCAGGACAATCTGGACATGGCGGGGCTCCAGCCCGGCTGCGCGGATGATGTCCACCGACATATCGGCAAAGAGCGCCTCTGTTTCGGCATCGCGCAATATGGATTGCGCATAGGCGTGCTGAAGGCTGAGGAACAGCGCAAGGAAAAGGGCAAGCAGCCGTGCGGGGAGGGAGGGGTGTCGCATGACCCTGCTTTTCCCCCTCCCTCCCTGAACGAGAGCTGAAACCAGCCTGATCAGGTCGCGTCACCAAAGGTGCGTTGCCACCATCCACGGCGCGGTCCGCCATCTGCATCTGTGCCTGTATCAGCAGCGGTCGCATCCGCATCGCTAACACTGGCAGCAGGTGCTGCATCCGCCTTGGCCTTACGCGCACGCGGCTTGGCCGCTGGCTTGGCAGGTGCCTCTTCCACAGGGGCGCTCACGGCCTCTGCGGGAGCGGCGTCCGCCTTTTTCGCGCGGGCACGCTTTGGCTTGGCCTCGGGCTGATCGTCCGCAACAGGCGCTGCAGCTTCGGGAGCAGCCGATGCGTCTACCGCATCATCTGCCTTTTTGCGGCGCACGCGTTTTGGCTTTTCATCCACGCTCTCGGCGACAGGAGCTGGAGCTTCAACAGCTTCGGCGGCCTGTGCCT
>RFSU01000150.1 GCA_009923795.1 Sphingomonadaceae bacterium | reverse complement strand
CGAGGCGCTGTCCCGCTTTGCCCAAACCCATGGTCTGGCGCGCCTGTCGCTGGATGAAGGCTATGGTCCGACCGCACGGTGGGAGCCTGAGCCTGTGACGGTGACGCTGGGCGGGGTGGCGGTCGGCTTGCCAGAAGGGGCGTTTCTGCAGGCAACGGCCGATGGGCAGGCCGCGTTGCAGGCCGCAGTTCGGGATGCTGTTGGCGGCGCGACCCGCAGTGCTGATTTGTTTGCGGGGCTGGGCACTTTTGCCTTTGATTTGCCGGGGCAGGTGCTGGCTGTAGAAGGGGCGCGCGATGCGATCCTTGCGCTTCAGGCGGCGGCCAACCGGACAGGTCGGCTGGTTAAGGCCTTGCACCGTGACCTGTTTCGTCGTCCGTTAACGGCAGCAGAGCTTGGCGCATTTGAGGCGGTCGTGCTCGATCCACCGCGCGCAGGCGCGAAGGAGCAGGTGGTAGAGCTTGCGGCATCCACCGTCGCCCGCATCGCCTATGTCAGTTGCAACCCCGCGACCTTTGCCCGCGATGCAGCGATGCTGGTGGCGGGCGGCTATCGTCTTGAATGGGTGCAGCCGGTCGGCCAGTTCCGTTGGTCAACCCATGTGGAACTGGCCGCCGCTTTTCAAAAAGGCTGATCGCTTAAAAAACAGCGAGCACCAGATGGAGCGTCAGCGCCATAAGCACGAGGCTCGACAAAGCGAAGATCAGGAACCGGACCATCACCTTGTTGATCGTGGACTGTACCAGCGAATGGACAATGCGCAGGCCCACATAGGCCCAAGCCAATGTCGCATTTAGGCCATCGCCTTGCCCAATCAGAGCAAGGGCAAGCGCGACCGCGTAAAAGACCGTCGGGGCTTCATGCAAATGGTTATAGTTATGCGCCTTCCACTGCATCTTTGCTGGAAGCAGCTGATCCAGGCTCTGTCCGCCCTGACGCACGAGTTCATCGGCATCGATTTTGGCGGCGGACATGGCCGGAATGCGGGTGACATACATCCAGACCCACATGACCATTGTCCAGGCGGCAAGCGCGGCAATGGGCTGCATAATTTCTGCGATTGTGTTCATGATTGTCCTCTCTCCTTAAACCCCAAGCGTCACGCGCACGGCGTTGATGGCCAGCACCGTCAGGCACAGGCTGGACGCAATGAATAATGCGAAGCGCACGGGAATCGTGTTCACCAGCGACTGCCACAGGCTGTGTGCAATACGCAGGCCGGTATAGCCCCAGGCCAGCTGCACATTCACCCCATCGCCCGCACCCGCGAGTGCGAGAATGGCAATGGCGGCGTAAAACAGCGTCGGCTGTTCCATCAAATGTGCGTAATTATGGCCTTTCCAATTGACCTTGTCGGGCAGGACGCCCTCCAGATCGACACCCCGGCCACCGGGCTTTGCGGATTTCAGATCTGCCCCGCTCTTTCCCATGGCCGGAATACGGGTCCCCGCCATCCAGTACAGCATGACAACAGACCAGAGTACCAGCACGGCGGCTGGCGCTAAAATTGGTGCACTCATTTCCCTCTCCCTCCCCCTCCCCTTGTTGAGGATTTATCGGGAGAAAGCTGCCTGAGCGCGACTCCGCGGTCAAGCAAAAGCGCGACCAGGGAGCCATCACAGGATTAGGAGAAGAGTTTTGCCCAACCGCGCTTCGCGCGTGTTTTCCAATGGCCGCGATGATAGGCGTCAGACGCGAGCAGCGGCATGACCGAGCCGGCTTCGGCAAAAACCATCTGTTCAATGCCCGTATTCACCTTGCCCCAGCTGGCGGCTTCTTGCAGCGTGGAGGAAGAGCAGGCCCCGTCGCGCACATCGGCAACGGTGATCTGCACGGCATATTTATGCACGGCGACATCTTCATGGCCGAGGATTTCGGCACATACGACCGTGTCCTGAATGAAGTTCTTGGGCACGCCGCCGCCAATCATGAGAAGGCCCGTTTCGCCCGCCTTGATCTTGATGTCCGTCAGTTCACGGAAGTCAGCCACAGCATCGATCATCAAATAGGGCTTGCCCGCTTTCATCTGATCGACCTGATGCTTGACCAGACCAAAGCCCGCTGAGCTGTCGACAAAGGCTGGGCAGAAGATCGGCACATCATGCTCATAAGCGAGCTTGACGAGGCTGTTGTCCTTCTTGCCATGTTCGGACAGATATTTGCCCATTTCGCGGATGAAGGCGCGGCTGGAATAGGCTTTGGGCTCCAGCTCATTGGCGATCTTGTTGATCGTGAAATCGCAATCCTGAAGCTGCTCTTCATCGATATAGGTATCGTAAATCCGGTCGATATAGAGCGAGCGCAGCGTATCATCATCGGGGATTTCGAGGGCTTGGTAATGTTTGTGGCCTAAGCCTTCAAAGAAATCCATGTCGACGATGGTGGCGCCGGTCGCCACAATGGCATCAACCATATTGTTGCGCAGCAGCTCTGCATAGAGATCCATACAGCCGCCGGCCGAGGTTGACCCGGCAATGACGAGGAAGATGGTGCAATCCTTATCGGCCAGCATCTGATTATAGATACCCGTTGCGTTCGCAAGGTCACGGCTGGTGAAGCTCATCTTGCCCATCTGGTCGATGATCGGGCGCGCGTCGAAGCTCTTAATGTCGATATGCTCAACCGTGCTCGACAGCAGCTCTGCCTTGCGCTGGGCATTAACTTGGGGGTTGGTCATAGTTGAAACTCCATTTGGGCCCCGCCCGCTTGGCGGATGGGGTTGGGCAAAGTGTAGATGATGATTGTGTTTGGCTGTTACAGCTTCACGACATTCGCCGAAAACCGATCCTGCCTGTCTTCGTCATAAAGCGTGGCCATAGGGTCATCGCTGACCTCAAAGGTCGCGCCATTGATAAAGCCGTTAAACCCGGTGCGCATCGCGCAGCCATAGGCACCCAGCATTCCAATTTCGATATAATCCCCGGCCTGCACATCGGCGGGCAGCAGGAAGGGTCCGGCCATATGATCCAGATCGTCACAGGTCGGGCCGTAAAAGCTGAATGGCATATCGCGGGTGTCCGACGCCTGTTCGCGCAGCAGCGCAACGGGGAAGCGCCAGCCGACATGTGCCGCATCAAACAACGCGCCATAGGCCCCGTCGTTGATATATAGCTCTTCGCCACGACGCTTTTCCACTCGGACGATCAGCGACGAGTATTCTGCGCACAAGGCCCGGCCCGGCTCGCACCAAAGTTCAGAGGAATAGCTTACAGGCAGATCCTCATAAGCGCGCTGGATCGCGTCGAAATAAGCGGCAAGAGCAGGCGGCTCCATGCCCGGATAGACGCTGGGAAAGCCCCCGCCGACATCGACGACATCCACGGTGACGCCGGAGCCAACAATTGCGGCCCGCACCCGCTCCATCGCTTCGGTATAGGCAGACGGCGTCATCGCCTGACTGCCGACATGGAAGCAAATGCCCAACGCATCCGCCACCTGCCGGGTGTCGATCAGAAGCTGCTTCACGTCTGCCGGATCGGCACCGAATTTGGACGCAAGGCTCAGCTTGGAATGATCGGATGACACCCGAATGCGCACGCACAAGGTCAGGTCGGTTGCGCCGTCGGTTGCGCGGACAATCTTGTCCAGCTCTTCCGAGGTGTCGAGCGAAAAGGTCCGCACGCCATGATCGAAATAGGCTTCGCGGATTGCTTCTTCGGCTTTCACGGGATGCATGAAGCACAAGGTCGCCTCTGGTGCATTGTCCCGCACCATCCGGACTTCGTTCAGCGAGGCGACGTCAAAATGCGTGATCCCATTGTCCCACAAGAGCGCGATGAGCGCAGGGGATGGGTTGGCCTTGACCGCATAGAGGGACTTGCCCGGAAACTTCTCAACAAAGAAGCGGGCGGCGCGCTCTGCGGCGTGCGGACGGATGAGCGTGACCGGCTGAACCGGACGAAGGGCTGTCGCTAGCCCCAGCGCGCTATGGTGCTTAAACAACTCAAGGGACCTCCAAAAGGTAGTTCAACAATCACAAAGGCTGCCTTGCGGTTATTGGAAGTCCCCATGGGGCAGCGGAGGGGGCGTATATGAATTGCGTGCCCCTATGTAAAGTAGAAGAAAGATCAGGCTTTCAGGGAGTTAACGTGGCGTGGAAAAGGACAGAAAACCGACGCTTTCCGGCGTGCACCGTGCTTATGAAAAAATGACGCGGCTTGTCCCGCCGACGCCGCTTTTGCCGCTTCGGGTCGGCGACTCGACCCTTTGGTGCAAATGTGAGTCGGAACAACCGATGCGCGCGTTTAAATTGCGCGGGGCCTGGCACCGTCTGACGGACCTTTCCCAAGACGAGCGATCGGCCGGCGTCGTTGCCTTTTCCAGCGGCAATCACGCGCAAGGAATTGCATGGGCGGCCCAACGTCTGGGCATGCCCGCGCTCATCGTGATGCCGCGCGATACGCCGCAGGTGAAGCTAGAGGGAACACGAGCCTTGGGTGCGGACATTGTCCTCTATGACCGGATGACTGAGAATAGGGACGAAATTGCCGCGCGCATTGCGGCAGAACGGGGCGCGATTTTGGTGCCGAGCTTTGATGATCCTTGGGTCGTTGAAGGGCAGGGGAGTGCTGGGCTGGAAGCCCATGACCAAATGGCAGCTTTGGGCCATGGCGCGCCCGATCTTGTCATCATGCCCTGTGGCGGTGGCGGGCTGGCCGCAGGTTTGGCGCTGGCGCTGCCCGAGGCCCGGATCGTCGTGGCAGAGCCAGAAGGCTGGGATGATATGGGCGAATCCCTGCGCACCGGCGAGATTGTGCCGGTTGGCCCCAATCCACCGCCGACACGCTGCGACGCGATCCAGACCCTGCGCGTCGCGCCCATTACATTTGACATTTTAAAGGCGCGTCAGGCCGAGGGCGCGTGGCGGTGCGCGAAGCGGAAACCTTCGCCGCGATGCGTCATGCCAGAGAGGAGCTGGGCCTTCGGATCGAGCCGGGCGGGGCGGTTGCGCTTGCCGCAGTGCTTGCGGGCAAGGTGACGTTGGGCGCGCGTACGCTCGTCCTTCTTTCTGGCGGCAATGTTGATCCAGAGTTGTTCGACGCGGTCATGTCCGGCTAGAGACGCTCTCATGTCCGATATTTTCTTGTCGATCGCCGTCATTGCCTGTGCCGCCTTGATCTGGGGCGGGGTGCGCCTGATCCGCGCCGCCAAAGAGCGGCGCAAGGGCGGGCTGATGATCATCGCCGCGCTGGTCCTTCTCGCCAATGTTTTGATCATCGCCTGGCCACACAGCTAGGCAATCTGCGGCATATTTTGGGAACAAGGCGGGCCTTGTTCGGTTGCTCTTTCATCACCCGGTATCGCCCGGTCAGAGATGCAGGAGATGAACGATGCGCAGGATCGCAAAAATCGGGATGATGGCTCTTGCCGCCACAACGCTTGGGGCCTGCGCCAATCAACAGGAAAATGGCACGCTCCGCTCAGCAGGGCAGGGAGCCGCAATCGGGGCGCTTGGCGGTGCGGCGGTCGGCGCTGTTGTCGGCGGGGTCAGCCCCGTTGAAGGGGCCGTGGCAGGCGCAGTTGTTGGCGGCGCAGTGGGCGCTTTAACCGCCAAAAACCGGCATTGGGTCAGAGATGATCAGGGCTATTGCTATTATCTGAGTGACAAGGGCGACCGCGTTTATGATCGAACGCGCACC
>RFSU01000149.1 GCA_009923795.1 Sphingomonadaceae bacterium | reverse complement strand
GAAGAAGATGCCGATCTTGGCCCCGCCTTGCGTGCGGCCGGGGTGGATTTCATTCGCCTTGCGACACCCACAACGGACGCAGCGCGCCTTCCCTCCGTGCTAAAATCCGCCTCTGGGTTTCTCTATTATGTGTCCGTTGCCGGGATTACAGGCCTGCAGCAGGCCGCGACAGCGAGCGTCGCCGAGGCTGTTGCTCGCCTGAAGAAATCGACCGACCTTCCCATCGCGGTCGGCTTTGGCATTCGCACCCCGGATCAAGCGGCGGCGATTGCGGCCGTTGCCGATGGTGTTGTGGTTGGCTCCGCCCTAGTCGAATTGATCGGGCAACATGGCCCTAATTCCGCAGGCCCGGTTCGGGATTATGTCGCCAGCTTGCGCGCAGCGGTTGATAGCGCCCAGAAGGAGAAAATTGCATGAACTGGTTGAGCCGCGTCCGCAACGCGATCCCCTTCATCGCAAAGCGCGAAACAGAGGGGAATCTCTGGCATAAGTGCCCCTCCTGCGCACAGATGATTTACACCAAGGAATATGAAGAGAATCTCTCCGTCTGCCCGGTGTGCAACCACCACGGCCGCATTGGGCCGAAGGCCCGTTTTCCTCAGATTTTTGACAATGCCCGTTTCACTGTGCTGCCAACGCCGCGCGTTGCCGAAGATCCGCTGAAGTTTCGCGACACCAAAAAATATACGGATCGGATCAAGGCTGCCCGCGCGTCAACGGGGGAGCATGATGCACTCCTCAACGCACGCGGTTCCATTGCGGGGCATAAGGCCGTCGTCGGCATTCAGGATTTTGCCTATATGGGCGGGTCGATGGGCGTTGCAGTGGGCGAAGCCTTTATCGCGGGGGCCAAGGCCGCGATTGAAGATAAGTGCCCCTATATCATCTTCACGGCCGCGGGCGGTGCGCGCATGCAAGAAGGCATTTTATCCTTGATGCAAATGCCGCGCACGACGGTTGCCATCTCTATGCTGCGTGATGCGGGCCTGCCCTATATAGTGGTGCTGACCGACCCCACGACAGGTGGCGTGACCGCAAGCTACGCTATGCTGGGCGACATTCAGATTGCAGAGCCCAATGCCCTGATCGGCTTTGCGGGCCAGCGCGTTATTCAAGACACGATCCGTGAGAAGCTTCCAGAAGGGTTTCAACGTTCGGAATATCTGCTCGACCACGGCATGCTTGACATGGTGGTGGAGCGGAAGGATTTACGGGACACGCTCGGCCGCCTCATCGCCTATCTAATGCCGGAGAAGGCGGCAGCCTGATTGCCCTGTGGCTGATCATGCGCGTTCAGATGATCCGGCGGTTCAGGCCCAGCTTGATCGCTTTGCCCAATTATCTCCGGGCCGGGATATTCTTGGGCTAGAGCGTATTGCGCTGCTTTTAGAGGCTATTGGAAATCCGCATCTCAAATTGCCCCCGGTCCTTCATGTGGCCGGCACCAATGGCAAAGGCTCAGCCTGCGCGTTTTTAAGGGCGGCGATTGAAGGCGCGGGTTTTACGGCGCACGCCTATACCAGCCCGCATCTGGTGCGGTTTAATGAACGCATTCGGGTGGCAGGCGCGTTGATTGAGGATGCCCAATTAGCCTCCGTTTTGGCCGAAGTGCTGGATGCAGCCGAAGCCGCGGACATCGGCCCTAGTTTTTTTGAAGCAACAACCGCCGCCGCCTTTCTGGCCTTTTCCCGCACACCCGCAGATGCCACGATTATCGAAGTTGGCCTCGGCGGGCGGCTTGACGCAACGAACATCATCCCTGCCCCAATTGTCACCGGCATTGCGCAGCTGGGCCTCGACCATGAGGCCTTTCTGCTCGACCCGGAAAATGGGCCGGACTATCCGCCACTGGAACGCATCGGCTTTGAAAAGGCGAGCATCGCCAAATCCGGCGTGCCGCTCGTCACCATGAATTATCCTAAAGCTGTGATGGCGCGCGTGGCCGAGGTAGCAGCGGGTGTCGGCGCGACGCTTGTTGCGCAAGTACAGGGTTGGGATTGTGCAGCTCAGCAGGGACAGCTTCACTATCGCGATACCCACGGCGCGCTTGTGTTGCCCTTGCCCCGCCTGCCGGGCCAACATCAATGCACCAATGCCGGGCTCGCCATCGCCATGTTGCGACACCAATCCGTGCTCAATATTCCCGACGCCGCCTATGCTGCAGCGATGGGCGCGGCCAGCTGGCCCGCACGGCTTCAATTGTTGACGCCCGGCCCGTTAACGGCGCATCTGAACGCAGCAGAGGAAATCTGGCTCGATGGCGGGCATAATCCCAATGCAGCGGAGATGATTGCCAGCTTCTTACAATCCAGAGGCCAAGAATCCTCTAAGCCCGATATCATCCTTGGCATGCTGGCCAACAAAGACGCCCGGACATTCCTCCAAATTCTGGCCCCAGTGGTGCGCTCCGTTACAGCAGTGCCCATCCCCGGTCATGAGCATCACAGCCACGAGGCCGTCATGACTATGGCTGCAGATGCGGGCATCGGCGAGACATACGCCGCCCCAGACGTGGAGGCAGCGCTTCACCATCTCGCAACATCACGCGCGGGAGAAAAACCGCGCGTCGCCAT
The DNA here is from genome assembly GCA_009923795.1 of Sphingomonadaceae bacterium. Lineage (GTDB taxonomy): Bacteria > Pseudomonadota > Alphaproteobacteria > Sphingomonadales > Sphingomonadaceae > Aquisediminimonas. The sequence continues at coordinate 3,097 of RFSU01000149.1, read as the reverse complement.
TCTTGGTTCGCTCTATCTGGCGGGACTTGTTCTTCAAGCGAACGGGCAGTTGCCGGCTTAATGATCTTCTGCACTCATCGTGCTTTGACTACGGTAATCGACGACATAGCCTTTGCGCCACAACATGAGCAGCAGCACCATGCCCGGAATTGCGATCAAGATCGTGAACCCCCAAAAGCCAACCCATCCCATGCTTTCCGCTAACTTCCCGGCAGGCGCAGACAACCAAGTTCGCGCAACCGCAGCAACGGATGAAAGAAGCGCAAACTGGGTCGCTGTATAAGCAAGGTTCGACAGCCCAGATAGATAAGTGGTGAAAACTGTTAGCCCGATCCCGCTGGTTATGTTTTCTGTAACCACAGCCAATACAAGCATCCAGTAATCATGCCCGGCAACTGCAAGGATCATGAACATACCGTTGGATAGCATCATCATCAGTCCAGAAATCAGCAGAGCGCGACCCATACCCAGCCAGAGAATGAAGGGCGCGCCAAGTGCCGACCCCAATATCAAAGCGCCAAAGCCCCATGCTTTGCTAGCGGAAATATATTCGATATCCGTAAAGCCCAACTCAACAATCATGGGGCTCAACATAATCTGCCCCATGGCGTCGCCAATCTTATAAACAAGAACAAACGCGAGAATGAGCAAAGCTCCATGACGCGCCATGAACTCGGCGAAGGGATTGATGAGCATTTCGCGCAGCCAATCCTTGACGGTCATCCCGGATTTCTGAACGAACTGGTTCACATATCGGCCTTCGCCAGCCCATAATGCGCCTATTATTGCTGGAAGGATTGCAAATGCCGTTAGGCCGTAAGCATTGGCCCAGCCCAATCCTAGTCCTTCAGGTGACGCTAAGAAGATTGTTCCTGCGCCAGCTATGAGATTGCCGGTTCTATACCCAAACTGGTTTGTCGCCGTGCCGTGGGACAAGTCGACTTCGTCGAGTATCTCAATTCTATATGCATCGATAACGATGTCCTGCGTCGCAGACAGGAATGCGACTATAATAGCCCAAAAGGCGAAAGCGCCTAGGCTTCCTTTTGGATCACTGCTTCCCAGTTGCCAAATCGCAATAAGTAGCAGGCCCTGAACGAAGAATAGCCAGCCTCGACGCTGCCCAAAGGCTTTTGTCAAAAATGGCAAAGGCACCTTATCCACGAGCGGGGCCCATAAAAACTTAAGAGTATATGGGGTTGTTAGGCCGACGGCGAAACCAATGGTTGCCTTGTCTACGCCAACCCGAGACAGCCAAAATGTCATCGTCGCCAAGAGCAGTGTTAGAGGAAAGCCACTCGAAATTCCTAGGAGGAACGTAACAATCGGACCTTTCCGAAGATATGGCTGAAAGGTCGCAATCCTTTTGGCAGCAACTATAAGGCCTACGAGCAACGAGACGAAAATAACGAAGTTAAGCTGCTCTGCCGACATTTACTTGCCCCCCAGATGATTTCGCGCGAACCTAGCGTTCTAGACGCAGAAGGATAGCCCTGTCATGAGTCTCTTGGCTCCAACCTCCGGCCAAATGGCCCTTGCGCGGATGATTGCCGACGGCAGTACGCCCGCAAAGGCTGGCATAACGCGCGTGGCTGCATCCCGATATACAGACCCTGATTGGTTTAACCGGGAGCAGGCGGCGCTCTTTGGTAAGCTGCCTCAGGTCATTGCACCTTCGGCCCTGCTGCCGAAGCCCGGCATGGCGGTTCCACATGACGGATTTGGTCGCCCACTCCTCCTGACGCGTGACAACAAGGGCAAGGCGCACGTATTTCATAACGTCTGCCGTCATAGGGGTACGCGCTTGGTCGAGGGATCAGATGCCGTGTGCGCCAATCGGCTGGTCTGCCCCTATCATGCTTGGACTTATGGCGTGGATGGCGCGCTGATCGGCCTGCCCCGGCCCGAAACCTTCGCCGGGCTTAACAAACAAGACTATGGGCTGAAGGCCCTGCCCAGCGTTGAATCTGGTGGCCTCATCTGGTTCTCGCCCGACGACGATGCCGATTTTACGGATGCAATGTCCTTAGGGCCAGATTTTGATGCCTTTGGCATGCGCGACCTGTTTTTATATAATCGCCATGTCCATGATGTGCCCTCCAGTTGGAAGCTGATCATGGATGCCTTTATGGAAAGCTATCATGTCACCCGGCTTCATGCGGCAACCATCGGCCCTTTTTTTAAAGATGGCATAACCGCAGCCGACAGCATCGGTGCGCACCAACGCTCTGCCGTTGGCCGAACCGAAGAATTAGCTGAAATGGATCTTAGCAATTGGCCAAAACTCCGGTCGGCCGTGACCTTTGCCTATCAGCTTTTTCCAGCCACCGTCATTGTGGTCAGCCCGGACTATGTGAACATCATGGTGCTGATGCCGCAATCGGTCGGTCGGACTTTGGTGGAAGATTTCATGCTTATCCCCGAAGAACCGAAAACCGACAAAGCGCGTGACCACTGGGCGCGCAGTTGGACGTTACTGGATAAGGGCGTTTTCGCCGCCGAAGATTTTCGGGCAGCAGCACTCGGCCAACAAGGACTAGAGTCCGGCGCATTAGAAGAACTGACACTCGGTTCGCTGGAAACGGGTATTCGCAATTTTCACCAGTCCATCGAAGCACGCATCACCAGCTAGAGACACAGGCCGCTTTTCCGGCTAGGGCGCGGCGATGAGCACCCAAGAACCCCAACGCATCGCCAAACTCCTCGCACGCGCAGGCATTGCCTCGCGCCGCGAAATCGAACGCATGATCGACGACCGGCGCATTGCGCTCAACGGCGTTGACCTTGAGACACCGGCGACGATCCTGACCACGCTGGAGGGCATCACTGTCGACGGAAAGCCCGTTCAACCCGCCAAGGCTTCCCGTTTGTTCCGCTTTTACAAGCCCAATGGCGTGCTCACGACGGAACACGACCCCAAGGGACGTCGGACAATTTATGATGTTCTGCCCAAGGGCCTGCCGCGCCTCATGCCCATTGGGCGGTTGGATTTTAACACCGAAGGTTTGTTGCTGCTGACCAATGATGGCGAATTAAAGCGTCAGATGGAATTGCCCGCAACGGGCGTTCCGCGCACGTATCGCGCGCGCACCTATGG
>RFSU01000148.1 GCA_009923795.1 Sphingomonadaceae bacterium | reverse complement strand
TGTCGGGGGACACGCTCGAAAAAACGGGTGCGCAGACGGCATCTGACTTTGTGAAGCTCACGCCCGGCGTCACCATTGTGACGGGCTCGGCGGAAGCCGGTGACACGCAGATCAACATTCGTGGTCTTAACGGCGCGCGCGATGCCGAAAGCTCGGTCGCGTTGGTTGTCGATGGGATCCTTAAGACGAATACCGCAGCCTTGAACCAAAATCAGGGCACGTTGCGTCAGATTGAAATCCTCAAAGGCCCGCAAGGCGCACTTTATGGGCGCAACGCAGCCGCAGGCGCCATTGTGGTCCAGACGATCAAGCCGGGTGACAGCTTTGAAGGCGGTGTGGAGGCGAGCTACGCCAATGAAAACACCATGCGCGCCAATGCCTATGTCTCCACGCCAATCGGCAATGGTGCGGGGCTTCTGCTCTCGGCTGATTATGCGAGCACGGATGGCTTTTTCTACAACCGCTTCCTCAAGGAAAAGGCTGTGGATGATCAGGAAAGCTGGAACATTAATGGTCGCTTGGTTGCCCCCCTTGGCGACAATACGGAAATTGATGCCAAGGCCCGTTATGGCAAGCTGAATGGCGCGTCGATCAACTTCAACGCCTCCTTCCATCTGCCTGCCTTTGGCGCATTCAACCCTGCGTTCAACGAAAAGGTCGATGAGCATCCCTTCGACTATTATGGCAATATCCGCCCGACCAATGAACAGTCGACCTTTGAAGCCTCTTTGAAGCTCGATCATGATTTTGGGACGTCGGCGTTGACCGCTTGGGTTGCCTATAGCGACATTAAGAACGACCTGACGGCCGACGGCACATCGGCCGACTTTGCCCGTTATATTTCGCCCGCTCTGGGTGCCCCGGCAAATGCCGTGAACACAGCAGTTCAGAATAAGTGCTTCGCCACAACAGCGGCGCTGACGGGCTATGCAGTCAATCAGCCGGGCAATATCGGGTCCAGCGCGGTACCCTTCTTGTTCAACCCGGCGACGGGGTCGACCTTTGGCCCCTACAGCCCGACAACCTGCGACGGAACGCAATATCAGCTGCGCAACCAAAAGGACTTCTCCGCAGAAGTCCGTCTCGCTTCCACGGGGGATGGTCCGCTCAACTGGTTGGTGGGCGCCTATTATCTGAACATTAAGCGTGAAGTGGGCGTCAGCCTGGGTGCCGATCTGGGCAAGGGCATTATCCAGAATCTGTATAACGCCCCTTCATCGGATAATCCCACATCGCAGCTGTTCCACGACAAGTTCGGCACCAACGTCTACGCCGCATTCGGTTCGGTCGATTATGAAGCGAGCGACAAGCTCGATATCGGCATTGCCGTGCGTTATGATAGCGAGCACCGCAACGTGAATAACTTGGTACCAGTGGCGAAAGACCCGATCACCGGCGGGCCGATCAATCCGGGTCAGACCGGCGGCGCAATTAGCCCCAAATCTGAAACCTTCAACCAGTTCCAGCCCAAGATCACCGTCCGTTATGAACTGGCTCAGGACCTGAATGCTTATGCCAATTATGGCATCGGCTTTAAGTCTGGCGGTTTCAACAATCAGGGCTCACGCGCGATTGTGGATGGCAGCTTCAACAATGGCGCGCCGGGCACAATCAATGCCAGGATCAAGATCAACGATCTTTATGGCAAGGAAAAGTCCGACGCGTTTGAACTCGGCTTGCGGGGTAAGGCCGGCCCGATCAACTTTGATCTGGCAGGCTATTACACCAAGGTGTCCAACATGCAGTTCTTTGAATTTTATGTCGGCAGCTTTGGCCTGCTGCGCGTTGTGTCCAACATTGATCGTGTCGATCTGAAGGGCGTGGAATTCAACGCCAATGCCAATATCATGCGTGGCTGGTCGGTCTTCAGCTCGGTGAACTACACCGACTCAGAGATTAAGAAGAACAGCTCACGCCCCTATACGGTTGGCAATAAGTCACCCTATACGGCTGAGTACACGATCAATCTTGGCACGCAGATTGATACGCCCATCACCGACTCGGTGGACGGCGTTCTGCGCGCCGATTACCGCATCACAGGCCCAACCTGGTTCCACACGGTTCAGGATGAAACGGTTCCAACCATCTTCAGTGGTTTGATCCCCGTGTCGCAGGTTAGCTTCTTGGGTGCCCGCTTTGGCGATGCCAAATATAATGTCGCACGCCGCGGCACCTATGGCGTACTTGATCTGCGGGCCGGCCTTGAGGGTGAGCGTTGGAAGATCAGCGTGTTTGCCAACAACGCCCTTAACAAGAAATATGTGAACGAAGTCATCTTGGCGGCCGAATTTGGCGGCTCTTTCATCTCGCCGGGCGGACGTCGTCTCATCGGTGTTGAAGCGGGCTATAAGTTCTAATCAAGCCAAGACTTGAAAAATAGAAACGCCCGTGAGCCATCGCTGCTCGCGGGCGTTTTCTTTTGTCCTTTTCGGGTCACGCCCTGAGGATCTTCGCTGACGCCCCTTTCTCTTGCGCGAAAAATGCGCGACAAAGAGGGGGTTGAGGGAAAGCAAGGGGCAGAAAAAGCTGATGACACGGACATCTTCGTTGAAAATGCGGTCCTGGCTCTTTGCCCCCGGGGACAGCGACAAGAAAATGACCAAGGCGGTGGAGAGCAACGCCGATATCGCCTTGCTTGACCTTGAAGATGCTGTGGCCGTCGAAAACAAACCGATGGCCCGACAGATGGTCCAAGATCTGATCCGGGCCAATGCGGCCCATCGCGCCCGGATCTGGGTGCGCATCAACCCTTTAGATGGCCCTTATGCGCTAGACGATCTGGCCGCCATTTTGCCCGCGCAGCCGGGCGGGATTATGCTGCCCAAAGTTTATGGCCGGGCCGATGTCGAAAGGCTCGACCATTATCTCTCCGCCCTCGAAGTCGCGAACGGCCTTGAGGAAGGCTCAACGCCTGTCATTATCCTGCTCGAAACGGCTGAGGCCATGTTCAAGACGGGCGATTATAAGGGCGTGCGGCGTCTCGTTGCGCTGACCTGGGGTGCTGAGGATCTGGCGGATTCTGTCGGCGCCATGTCTAACCTTAATGCCGATGGCAGCTTCAGCTTCACGTTTGAACTGGCCCGCAGCCTGACCCTGCTGGGTGCCGCGGCGGCGGGCGTCCCTGCGGTGGAGACGATTTGCGCCGATTATAAGGATTTGGAGGCTTTGAAAGCCCGTGCCGAAATGGTTCGCCGCAATGGCTTTCGGGGCATGCTGGCGATCCATCCGGCACAGGTGGATGTGATCAACGCCGCCTTCACCCCGAGTGCCGAAGACATTGCTGAGGCGCAGGAGATTGTCGAGATTTTCCGGGCCAATCCGGGCGTCGGGGCCATTGGGTATAAGGGCGGCATGCTTGACCGTCCCTTTTTGTCGCGCGCGCAACAATTGCTCGCCCAAGTGGATGATGCGTGACGGCCATGTCCGACGCGGTTCTCTATGACCTCCTGCCCGACGGCATTGCAATCATCACGATCAACCGCCCTGAGCAGCGCAATTGCCTCAGCCTTGAAGTGCGGGACGGTCTGTTTGCGGCCTGGGAACGGTTTGAAAACGAGGACGCGGCAAAAATCGCGGTCCTGACAGGCCAAGGCGACAGGGCATTTTGTGCAGGGGGCGATTTGAAGGAAATGGTTGAGCGCCAATTGCAGGTGCCGCCGCGCGATATGTTCCCCATGCCCTATGAGAATATTTCGCTTTCTAAACCCACAATTGCGGCCGTGAACGGGGTCGCCTTTGCGGGCGGGTGGATGATCGCGCAGGCCTGTGATTTGTGTGTTGCATCGACAACCGCCAAATTCGCCATCACCGAGGTGAAGGTGGGCCGGGGCTCTCCTTGGGCCGCACCGCTCATCCATATGATCCCACAGCGGATCTTCATGGAAATCGTTCTGACTGGAAAGCCCATCACGGCGCAGCGCGCCTATGAAATTGGTCTGGTCAATCGTCTGGCGGACCCAGAGGTGCTGATCGACACCGCACTTGCGCTGGCACGCGAGGTGATTGACGGAGCCCCGTTGTCCGTTGCCGCCGCCCGCGAAACGGTCATGCTCTCGACGGAAATGGGGCGCAGCGCTGCTATTGATGCGGGCTATGCCGCGCATGAAAAGGCCTATTGCAGTGACGATGCGCAGGAAGGGCCAAGGGCCTTTTCTGAAAAGCGTAAACCCAAATGGACGGGGCGTTAGGGAGCCACCCCACTAAGCCTTTGGGGCATGTGCAGCACCCGCCCTAAGCTTGACAATTATAAGCATTTTTATAAAAACTATGGTTATGGATGACAATCTGGCTGCGATGCTGGCGGACACCGCTCGGCTGATGCGTCGCGCATTTGATGCGCGGGCACGGCAGATTGGCGTCACGCGCCCCCAATGGCGGGTGCTGTCCGCGCTCACTCGGTTTGAGGGCATTAATCAGGGCGGTCTGGCAGAGATGCTGGAAGTCGAACCGATCACCGTGTGCCGCATGGTCGATCGCTTGCAGGAAGCTGGCCTTGTTGAGCGTCGCCCCGACCCAGAGGATCGCCGCTCCAGGCTCTTATTTCTGACGCCGAAAGCGGGGGCGCTCTTGAGTCAGCTTCGCCCCTTGGGGGAAGAGATGCTGGAAGAGGCCCTGAGCGGCGTTGATGACAAAGACCGCCATGTTCTGCTCACATCGCTCAGCCAGATGCGCCGCAATCTTGCGCGGAAGCCAGGACAATCGACCGACGTCTGACGCGGCCATCTTCATTCCTTTATTTCAGCGGTAGGATCTTGCGGATGATATGTTCGGCGGCCTCGGCCGGCGTCATCTCAACCGTGTTCACGCGGATGTCGGGGGTGATCGGTGCTTCATAGGGGCTGTCGATCCCGGTGAAGTTTTTGAGCGCGCCAGACCGGGCCTTTTTATACAGCCCCTTCACATCGCGGGCTTCCGCAACATCCAGCGGCGTATCGACGAAAACTTCGATAAATTCGCCTTCTGGCAGCATGGAGCGCACCATATCGCGTTCAGCGCGAAAGGGACTGATAAAGGCTGTAAGCACAATCAGCCCGGCATCGGCCATGAGTTTGGCCACTTCGCCCACGCGGCGGATATTCTCAATCCGGTCGGCTTCGGTAAAGCCCAGATCCTTGTTCAGGCCGTGGCGCACATTATCGCCATCCAGCAGGAAAGTGTGCCGGTTCATGAGATTGAGGGACTTCTCAACTTCATTGGCGATGGTTGATTTGCCAGACCCCGACAGGCCGGTAAACCAAAGCACGCGTGCCTTTTGATTTTTAAGGTCTGCATGTTCGGCGCGGCCAATATCGGTGGCCTGCCAGTGCACATTCTGCGCTCGGCGCAAGCTGAAATGCAGCATGCCTGCCCCAACGGTGCGGTTGGTCAGCTTATCAATTAGAATAAAGCCACCCAAGGCGCGGCTGTCCGCATAGGGTTCAAACACTATGGGCTTGTCCGTCGCCAGCTCGGCTACGCCAATGGCGTTCAGCTCCAGCGTTTTGGCCGCCAGATGCTCCATCGTGTTGACGTTGACGGTATATTTGGGCTGCTGCACGGTGGTGGACACTAGTTGCGACCCCAGCTTCAACCAATAGGATCGGCCGACATGCAGCGGGTCATCATCCATCCACACGATGGTTGCTTCAAATTGATCTGAGACTTCGGGCGGCGTTTCTGCGACCGAAATGACGCTGCCGCGAGAGCAATCAATTTCATCG
>RFSU01000147.1 GCA_009923795.1 Sphingomonadaceae bacterium | reverse complement strand
GTCGTTCCCACCGCGGACAAGCAGGGCTGGATGTTGGTGAAGCTGGAACGGATTGAAGTTGGCGATTTACGCTCCGATCCCAGCCTTGTCCCGGCCACGCAGTCTCAATTGTCGAACGCAATTGGGCAGGAATATACCGCCCAGTTTGCAAACGCCGTAAAGGCGGCCATCAAAACCGAGCGCAATGAAGATGCCATTCGGGAGTTGCGCCGTAGCCTGACTGGGTCAGCCGGGCGGTGACACTGGCTGGGGATGATGCGCTTGCGCTTCACCAGCTTCGGTCTGGAAAACCGGCGCTCGTCTGGCGCAGCCTCATTGCCGATACCGAAACCCCCGTTTCGGCCTTTCTTAAGCTTTATGAGGACGGCCGCGGGGATTTTTTGCTGGAATCGGTAGAAGGCGGGGCGGTGCGTGGGCGCTATAGCCTGATTGGCCTTGCCCCTGATCTTGTCTTTCGCGCCAATGGGTCCGCCGCTGAGGTCAATCGGGACTGGGCGACGGATCGGGACGCCTTCACGCCCTTAGAAGACGATAGCCTGACCGCTCTGCGGGCGCTGGTCAGCGCCTGCCGCATTGATGTGCCAAATCCGCTGCCCAAGGCGCTGGCCTGTTTGGTTGGCTATTTTGGCTATGAGACTGTGGGACTGGTGGAAAAACTCCCCCGCCCCGCGCCCAACCCCATTGGCGTGCCGGACATGTTGTTCGTGCGCCCGACCCTTATTCTGGTATTTGACCGGCTGGCCGATCGCCTGTTTCTAGTTGCCCCTGTGTGGCCTGGACATAAGGAAGCCTCCGCGCAAATTGATGCCGCCGTGGACCGGATAGAGGCCGCCGCCGCGCGGCTGGCGCGCGCCCTGCCCGCCCCATCTCGGTCGAGCGCTCTGCCGGACGCCGCCACTTTGACGCCGCAGCCCGTGCTCGAAAACGGCCAATATGCAGAGATGGTGTTGAAGGCGAAGGACTATATCACGGCGGGTGATATTTTTCAGGTGGTGCTCGCCCAGCGGTTCACCCTGCCGTTTCCGTTGCCGTCCATTGATCTTTACCGGGCGCTCCGCCGGATCAATCCGTCTCCCTTTCTCTACCTCCTCGATTTCCCCGGCTTTTCCCTCACCGGATCGAGCCCGGAAATTTTGGTGCGGGTGCGCGATGGCGAAGTGACCATCCGGCCAATTGCAGGCACACGCCCACGCGGCAAAACAGCACTGGAAGATGCTGAAAATAGGGCGTCTTTGCTGGCCGACCCCAAGGAACGGGCAGAGCATTTGATGCTGCTTGATCTCGGCCGAAATGATGTGGGGCGCGTCGCCGAAGGCGGCAGCGTGACCGTGACGGACAGTTATATGGTCGAGTTTTACAGCCATGTGATGCACATTGTGTCCAATGTGGTCGGCAAGCTCGCCCCCGGCAAAGATGCAATTGATGCTTTGTTCGCGGGATTCCCGGCTGGCACCGTATCGGGCGCGCCCAAGGTGCGTGCCTGTGAGATTATTGCAGAGCTAGAGCCGGAAACACGCGGTGCTTATGCGGGCGGCGTTGGCTATTTCTCTCCCGATGGGAATATGGACAGCTGCATCGTCCTGCGCACCGCGATTGTGAAAGATGGCGTCATGCATGTGCAGGCAGGGGCTGGCATCGTGGCAGATAGCGACCCGGCCTATGAACAACGCGAATGCGAGGCCAAATCGGGCGCGCTGATTGCGGCCGCAAAAGAGGCGCTGCGCGTCGCCGCCGATGCGGGCTTTGGCCAATAAAATTTAATCTATTTATGGAGTTGCAGATGAAGAAACTTCTCTTGGCGCTGGCCCTTGTTGCGGCCCCTTCCCTTGCCGCCCCGATTGATGGCGCGAAAGAAGCCGATGCCAGTTTCAAGGATTTCCGCTTTGGAACAGGCGAAACCCTGCCCGAACTGAAAATCCATTACACGACGCTCGGCACGCCGCACCGCAATGCCGCGGGAGAGATCGATAATGCGGTGATGATCCTCCACGGCACAGGCGGAACGGGTAAACAATTTTTCCGCCCGCAATTTGCCGATGCACTTTATGGCCCCGGTCAACCGCTCGACATCACGCGCTATTTCGTCATTTTGCCGGACAATATCGGCCATGGAGACTCGTCCAAACCGTCAGATGGCCTGCGCATGGCCTTTCCGCGTTATGATTATGACGACATGGTGCGGGCCCAATATCGGCTGGTGACAGAGACGCTGGGCATCAAGAAACTTCAGCTTATTCTCGGCACATCTATGGGCTGTATGCATGCCTTTGTCTGGGGCACGACCTATCAAGGTGCCGCGGCGCGGCTGGCCCCCTTTGCCTGCAACGCAACGGCCATTGCCGGGCGCAACCGCTGGTGGCGCAAAATGTCGGTGGATGCGATTAAATCCGATCCCATTTGGAATGGTGGCAACTACACCAGCCCACCTGTTCAGGGCCTGCGCACCGCCGATTATCTGGGCCTGATCGCAGGGGCCAACCCTGTTGCCCTGCAAGCGAATTTCCCCACCCGGGATGCGGCAGAAAAGGCGCTCGACACCGCTGTGACGGCAAGGTCCGGCGGGACGGATGCCAATGACACCATTTATCAGCTCGAAAGCTCTCGCACCTATAATCCCGATCCAAATCTAGAGAAAATCACGGTTCCCGTGCTCTGGATCAACTCTGGGGATGACTTCATCAATCCGCCTGAGCTTGGCATGGCGGAACAGGCCGTCAAACGGATGCCCAAGGCGCAGTTCATCCTGATCCCGGCCAGTGCCGAAACCAAGGGCCATGGAACGCACACATGGGCAAAATTCTGGAAGGACGATCTGGCGAAATTATTGGCAAAATAGCCCCGATCCGCCTAGAGCCAAGTCTATGGCTGCCGACAAAATCCTCGTCATAGATAATTATGACAGCTTCACCTGGAACCTTGTCCATTATCTGATGGAATTGGGGGCGCAGGTGGATGTTGTCCGCAATGATGCGCTGACGGCGGCAGAAGCGATCTCGTCGGGCGCGAAGGCTTTTCTGCTGTCGCCCGGCCCGTGCACACCCAATGAGGCGGGCATTTCGCTCGATCTGGTGTCGGCCTGTGCCGATGCGGGCAAGCCTTTGCTCGGTGTGTGTCTGGGCCACCAATCCATTGGCCAGCATTTTGGTGGCAAGGTGGTTCGCGGCGGCCTGATGCACGGCAAGACATCGCTCGTAACGCATGATGGATCAGGCCTGTTCGCGGGTCTTCCCTCCCCCTTTACCGCCACGCGCTATCATTCGCTGGTGGTGGAGGATATTCCCGATTTTCTGGTCATCAACGCGCGGAGCGATGATGACCATGTGATGGGCTTTCGCCACCACGACCTGCCGATCCACAGCGTTCAGTTCCACCCAGAAAGCATCGCAACCGAACATGGCCATGCCATGCTCGCAAATTTCATGGCGCTGGCCGGCTTGCCAGTGAAGGAGCGGGCGTGAGCCGCCTTCCCGATGCGACCGCACCGCTGGATGCACAGGCGGCGCGGGCCGCCTTTGACCAGATATTGGATGGGGCGGCTGCCGCTGATGAGACTGCCCAGTTTCTGACCGATATGTCGGTGCGCGGTGAAAGCAGCAGCGAAATTGCCGCTGCCGTTCGCGCAATGCGGGCCCGGATGATCCGGGTGAAGGCGCCGGACAACTCCATTGATGTCTGCGGCACAGGCGGCGATGGCGCACATTCCCTCAATATTTCAACGGCGGTGGCCATTGTTGTTGCCGCCTGTGATGTTCCGGTTGCAAAGCACGGCAATCGGGCGGCCTCGTCAAAAGCAGGCGCGGCGGATACGCTAGAGGCGTTGGGCCTGAACCTCGACCGGGCGTCGGAACAGGCCGAAGCCACGCTGGCAGACCTTGGCATTTGCTTTCTCTTTGCCCAGAAGCACCACCCCGCCTTGGCTCCGCTGGCCCCTATTCGCAAAGCCTTGGGCCGCCGCACGATCTTTAACCTGACCGGCCCATTAGCGAACCCGGCAGGTGTCCGGCGGCAGTTGATTGGCGTTGCCCAACCAAGCCTGCTGCCGATTTATGCCGATGCCATGACTGAGCTGGAGTATGACGCCGCCATGCTGGTTGCGGGTGATGAGCCCTTGGACGAAATTTCGGTCTGCGGGCCGAGCACCTGCCTGACCCTTGGGGCTCAGCCCATACGTGTAGAACCCGAAGATCTTGGCCTGACCCGCCATGCGCCAGAGGCGCTGCGCGGTGGCGATCCGGCCTATAATGCCGCGGCGCTCCAGCGGCTTTTGGCGGGAGAAACCGGGGCCTATCGCGATGCGGTTTTGATCAATGCCGCCGCCGCCCTGATGGTCGCAGGCCATGCCGATAGTCTGGCCAGCGGGGTGGAAGAAGCCGCCGAGGCATTGGATAAAGGGCTTGCCAAGGCGCTGCTCGACTGCTGGATCGCCTTTTGATGAATAAGCTCGATGAAATTTGCGCGACCAAGCGCGACGAAGTGGCCGCGCGAAAAGCCGCGCTGTCACTGGCCGACCTGCAAGCGCAAGCCGCCCGCCAGACGCCACCCCGTGGCTTTAAGGCGGCCCTTGATGCCAAAGCAGCATCTGGCTTTGGCCTGATTGCCGAGATTAAGAAGGCCAGCCCGTCCAAGGGCCTGATCCGCGAGGATTTTGATCCGCCGGCCCATGCCCGTGCCTATGAGGCCGGCGGGGCGGCTTGCCTCTCCGTTTTGACCGATGCGCCCTATTTTCAGGGGCATGAAGACTATCTGATCGCCGCCCGTGCGGCCTGTGCGCTGCCCATATTGCGCAAGGACTTCATGGTGGATCCCTGGCAGGTTTTGGAAGCCCGCGCGCTGGGGGCCGATGCCATTTTGGTGATCATGGCCGCACTCGATGATGTGCTGGCCGCCGAAATCGAAGAAACGGCGTTAAGCCTTGGCATGGATGTTCTCGTCGAGACGCACGATGCCGAGGAATTTGACCGCGCGCTCAAACTTCGATCCCGCCTCATCGGTGTAAATAACCGTAATCTCAAAGACTTCACGGTCGATTTTGCACAAACATATGAACTTGTTGGGCGTGCGCCGGACGGCTGCACCTTTATCGCGGAAAGCGGCCTTGGCAGCCATGAGGATCTGACAGCGATGGCGGAACATGGCGTCCGCTGCTTCCTGGTCGGGGAAAGCCTGATGCGGCAGTCCGATGTTGAGGCGGCGACGCGCGCGTTGCTGACCGGCGCATGAGCAAGCTCACCCATTTGGACGACACCGGGTCTGCCCATATGGTCGATATATCGGCCAAAGCCGATACCGCCCGCGAGGCCTTGGCCGAAGGATCTATCCAAATGTCTGCCGAGACGCTCACCGCCATCAAGGAGGGCCGCGCGAAAAAGGGCGATGTTCTGGCCGTGGCCCGCATCGCCGGGATTATGGCCGCCAAGAAGACCAGCGACCTTATTCCGCTCTGCCATCCCATTGCGCTGAGTTCCGTCTCTGTTGACTTTGACCTGCGCGAAGATCGCATTTGCGTGACGGCCTGTGCGCGCACAACCGGGCCGACGGGCGTTGAGATGGAAGCGCTGACCGCTGCGTCTGTTGCTCTGCTAACCCTCTATGACATGGCCAAGGCGTTGGATCGGGCGATGGTGATTACGGGCGTGCGCTTGCTGGCCAAATCGGGAGGACGGTCTGGTAACTGGCGTTCTGGCGATTGGCGGGCGGAACCATGATTGCACTGGAAGAGGCGCAGCGTCGC
>RFSU01000146.1 GCA_009923795.1 Sphingomonadaceae bacterium | reverse complement strand
GATGTTGTGGATGCCGAATTCTCCGAAGTGGACGAGAATAAGGGCTAAGGCAGGAACATGGGTGCCAAGGGGGCAGAGTCCGGCATTTTGGGAAGAGTCTCCCAAAAACGCGAAAGGAACTGCTCCCTTGGCCACCAATGGGGCTAGGGGGGCCTGATGTCCGACGATTATTATGAATTGCTCGAAGTAGAGCGGACGGCGGACGATGGGACGATTAAGTCTTCCTACCGCAAATTGGCGATGCGCTTTCACCCGGATAAAAATCCCGGCTGTGCGGAGTCCGAAGCCAAGTTCAAAGCCATTAGCGAAGCCTATGATGTTCTGAAAGATCCGCAAAAGCGGGCGGCCTATGACCAATATGGCAAGGCCGCTTTTCAGAATGGTGGCGGCGGTGGCCCGCAGGATTTTTCCGGCTTTTCAGATATCTTCGACAATATTTTTGGCGAATTCATGGGCGGCGGCCGGAACCGGCAACGCGGCCCACAACGCGGCGCAGATTTGCGCTTTGATCTCGAGATTACGCTCGAGGATGCCTATAAGGGCAAGGAAACGTCGGTTTCCATTCAAGTCTCGGCGCGCTGCGATCCCTGCGGCGGGTCTGGCGCAAAGCCCGGTACGTCCGCAAAGGGTTGCGGCACATGCGGTGGCCATGGCCAAGTGCGGACCCAGCAAGGCTTTTTCGTGGTGGAGCGGACATGCCCATCATGCCAAGGGTCTGGCCGGGTCATTTCCGATCCTTGCGCAAGCTGCCGTGGGCAGGGGCGTGTGGAGCGGCCAAAGACATTATCGGTCAATATTCCACCGGGCGTAGACGATGGAACGCGCATTCGCCTGTCTGGCGAGGGCGAGGCTGGCGCGCGCGGGGCGCCTGCGGGGGATCTTTACATTTTCCTCCACCTGAAACGTCACGCGATCTTCCAGCGCGACGGCACAACTTTGTTCTGCAAAGCGCCGATCAGCCTGACGACCGCAGCCTTGGGCGGCAGCATTACCGTCCCCGGGCTGGATCGGGTTGGGCATGAAATCAAAATTCCGGCTGGCATTCAGTCTGGCAAGCAAATCCGGCAAAAAGGGGCGGGCATGCCTGTTCTCAATGGCCGAGGAACTGGCGATCTGGTTGTACAAATTGATGTAGAAACGCCGACCAAGCTGACTGCAAAGCAGCGTGACTTGCTGGAGGAATTTCGAGCAACAGAGACAGGCGAGGAATCCCCACAAAGCGCAGGATTCTTCTCGAAGTTAAAGGATATGTGGGACGATCTTACGGATTGACTCCGTCATGCGCCTTAGTCTCGCGCCAGAAAAGCCCGTTGTCTGCTATGTGGCACAAAGAGCGTATAGCTCTTTACAGCTACGGTATTAACCCATACCCAAGCGAAGGTCGTCGAAGAAACCTTCGCGACGTATAGGGGGGGGGCTCCCAATCTTGGGTGCTCTTCCGAGAAAATAAATCCAACGAAGTTGGGTTATCTCTTAGGAGGATGCTATGGATATCATTAGTCCGTTCCAGTATTCACTGGTTTACAATGCGTTTTCGTTCACTTTTGCAACGATGGCCGCCGCTACGCTCTTTTTGTGGCTCGGACGCTCTCAGGTTTCTGAAAACTATAAGACTGCCGTCACGATTTCCGGCCTTGTCTGCGCGATTGCCGCGTATCACTATTTCCGGATTTTTGAGAGCTGGGAAGCCGCTTATGCGATGAAGGACGGCGTTCTGGTCAAAACCGGTTATGCCTTTAACGATGCATATCGTTATGTTGATTGGTTGCTCACGGTGCCGTTGCTCCTCATCGAGCTCGTTCTTGTCATGCGCTTGAGCAAGGAAGAAACGTCGAGCAAGACAATCAAGCTTGGCTTTGCTGCCGCCTTGATGATCGTTCTGGGCTATCCCGGCGAAATCGCGACCGACATTCCAACACGGGCGCTTTGGGGCACCCTGTCTGCTATTCCGTTCCTGTACATCATTTGGGAATTGTTCAGCGGCCTTGGCGAGTCGATTGAGCGTCAGCCGGAGAGTGTTCGTGAACTGGTCAAGAAGGCACGTTTGCTGACATTCGCTTCCTGGGGCTTTTATCCCATCGTCTATATGGCACCTTACGCCAATATTTCCGGCGCTGATGCCCAAACAGCCATCCAGATTGGCTATACGATTGCCGATTTGGTGGCGAAGGCCGCCGTTGGTGTCTTGATTTGGGTCATTGCTGTTCGCAAGTCTGAGGCGGAAGCCAAGACGGCGAAGTAACTCTCCTGAATTGGATGTCTATCTTGACTTCCTATCAAGGAAAAACAGGCACTGGTACGAGCTCATCGCGCGTACCAGTGCCTTTGTTTTTCTGGCCCGCCTGTTTCGCGTTTATCGCGGCCAGCCTGTTGGATCTTCCCCTTACAGATAATGGGTATCTGGCCGCGGCCGCTGGCATGATGCTGCTTGGGGGGCTTCCGCACGGCGCATTTGATATCGCCATTGCAACCTCAACGCTGCGGCTTCGGCGGTCTGCGGCAATGATGTTACTGCTATGCTATGTCGCGGTTGCTGGCGGCATGGTGCTGTTGTGGGCAGGGGCGCCCATCCTTGCCCTTTCGCTTTTCTTGAGCCTTGCGGCCGTTCATTTTGGCGAAGATTGGCGCATGCTTGAAGCTGGGTTGCTTAGGACCATGGCCGGCGCGTCGATCATTTGCATTCCGGCTTTCGCGCATCCTGACAGTGTGAGCGCGTTGTTTGTTGCGATGTCGGGAGAGAGCGCAACCTGGGTTGTGCGGGTGATTGTCGCCTTGACGCCTGTTGCAGTCCTCGTGACACTGGTGGGTATGTGGCAGGCCGTGCGGATGGGCAATGGCGGGTGGGCCTTGGCGCAATTTGCGGCACTTGCCTCTCTGGCGGCCTTGCCCCCGCAAATGGGATTTTTGCTTTATTTTGTCTTTCTGCATTCGCCGCTGCACATGCGTGGCATCACGAAGATGCTTCCCGACTGGTCGGATCAAAAGCTATGGACTTATGGGGCGCTGATCTGTCTAATTTGTTTTCTGGCAGCTTGGGTTTTGGCTCCCGGCTTGTTTTCTGGTCAGTCCCTGATGATGTCGGCAGACGCATTTAGGCTATTGTCGGTCGTTGCCGCACCGCATTTGCTTTTGACACTCTATCTGGCCCGGCCGGGCTTCGGCGTCATCGGCGGCCAGAATTCCACCAAATAAAAAAGACCCACCGGGGAGGGCAGGTCTTTTTGTTTCTGTCCGAACACATGTCAGGCTGCTTAGGCGCCGATAACGATGCCCACCAAAATGGTCTGGGTCATTAGGGCAATCGCAACGCTGGCAATCCGAGTGATGAGTGTCATGAGTTTTTCCTTTTTTTGGACGGTCCGCCGTCTGCATGTGCGCTATTTGTGCGCTGCAACAAAAAATTTCAAACGCAAGCACCGCAACCATGATTGCAGTTTATGCAATCATGAAATGCAAACTCATTAACTTAGATTGATCCGAACACCCGATCAAAAATCGTGTCGACATGTTTGAGGTGATAACCAAGATCGAATTTCTCTTCGATCTCACTTGGGCTGAGCGCCGCCGTCACTTCTGTGTCCGCTTTGAGCAGCTCGAGCAGCGATAACTGCCCGTCTGACTCCCAGACTTTCATGGCGTTGCGCTGCACCAGCCGATAGGAATCTTCGCGGCTCACACCCGCCTGTGTGAGCGCCAGCAGAACCCGCTGCGAATGGACAAGGCCACCCATTTTATCCAAATTCTTCTGCATCCGCTCTGGATAGACCAGCAGCTTATCGATCACCCCGGTCAGGCGGGCTAGGGCAAAGTCCAGCGTGATTGTGGCATCCGGGCCAATATAGCGTTCAACCGACGAGTGGCTGATATCTCGCTCATGCCACAGGGCGACATTTTCCATCGCGGGGATCGCATAGCTGCGCACCATACGGGCGAGGCCCGTCAAATTTTCGGTCAGCACCGGGTTGCGCTTATGCGGCATGGCGGAGGAGCCTTTTTGCCCGGGTGAGAAATACTCTTCGGCTTCCAGCACTTCGGTGCGCTGCAAATGGCGCACTTCGGTTGCCAGCCGCTCAATGGACGAAGCAATGACGCCCAAGGTCGCAAAATACATGGCGTGGCGATCGCGCGGGATAACTTGGGTGGACACCGGCTCCACCGCCAGGTTGAGCTTGGCCGCCACATGCGCTTCTACTTTTGGGTCGATATTCGCAAATGTCCCTACAGCGCCAGAAATCGCGCAAGTGGCAATATCGGCGCGGGCCGCGATTAGGCGATCTTTGCAGCGCGAAAACTCCGCATAGGCTTCTGCCATTTTCAGGCCGAAGGTCACAGGCTCGGCATGAATGCCGTGGCTGCGACCGATGCTGGGCGTCATTTTATGTTCAAAGGCACGACGCTTAATCGCGGCGAGCAGCGCATCTAAATCCGCCAGCAAAATGTCGCTGGCGCGCGTCAACTGAACGGACAGGCAGGTGTCGAGTACGTCAGAGCTCGTCATGCCCTGATGCATGAAGCGGGCTTCATCCCCCACATTTTCGGCGACCCAAGTGAGGAAGGCGATCACATCATGCTTGGTGACCGCTTCAATTGCGTCAATCGCCGCAACATCAATGGCCGGATTGGTCGCCCACCAGTCCCACAGCGCCTTGGCTGCGGATTTTGGAACGACGCCTAGCTCCGCCAGAGCATCTGTCGCATGCGCCTCAATTTCAAACCAGATGCGAAAGCGGGATTCGGGTTCCCAAATCTTGACCATGTCGGGGCGGGCGTAGCGGGGAATCATGGGCTGTCCTGTCTGGCTGAGTGTGCGCGCGTCCCGCTAGCAGGCTCATCGCAGAGCGGCAACTTTGCGACGCCCAAAAGACATGCTTTCTGGGCAGAACTCCTGAAATCAGGATAAAAGCCCCGATGTCCGCATAGAGCTATGGCCATTTGCGCCGATAATGATGTGGTCATGCACGGTTATGCCGAGCTTGCGGCCCGCCTCTGCAATGTCGCGCGTCAGCTGAATATCGGCCCGGCTGGGGGAGGGATCGCCCGAGGGGTGATTATGCACCAAAATGAGCGCGGCAGACCCCAAATCCATCGCCCGGCGGATCACTTCGCGGACATGGATCACCGCCTGATCAATCGAGCCTTCGGCCATCAGCTCGTCCCGGATGAGCATATTGCGCGAATTCAGGTGCAGAACACGAACCCGCTCCACGGTGAGGGCGGCAAGGTCTGCGCGCAGATAATCGAGCAAGGCCTGCCAATGGCCCAATATCGGTTGATTTCTAATCGGGCCGGCCACCATGCGCAGTGCGGCCGCTTGAACAATTTTCAAGGCGGCGACTGCCGTCTCGCTCAACCCGCCATTGCGCGCGATGGCCTCTGCGTCCGCTGCCAAAAGGCCGGGCAGGCCGCCAAATTCCGCAACCAATCGCTTAGCCAGCGGCTTCGTATCCCGCCGGGGGATCGCAAGGCCCAACAGATATTCAATAATCTCATGATCCAGCAGCGCATCCGGCCCGCCTTCAATCAGGCGCTTTCTCAGCCGCGCACGATGCCCCGATCCATCTATTGTGCTGTCGTTCATAGTCAGACGCTAACCTTGCCGTGTCAGGCGTGCAATTGCGCTTGATTGATAGGCCTAAAGCGGCTTGGAATGGGTCATGGCGGTTCGACGCATCGTTCTTTGGATTTGGCTTGCACTGGCAATCGGCCTGGGCGCGGCGCTCATCGCGCTCTGGAGCCATAGGGAACCGCTGGCCAAAGAGGTCATTGATGACTTTCTGGCCCAGCGTGGCG
>RFSU01000145.1 GCA_009923795.1 Sphingomonadaceae bacterium | reverse complement strand
AGCAGACCTGCGATGATGCGCAACAGGCTGGATTTTCCAACGCCATTTGGCCCGGTCAGAAGCAAGGCCTCACCGTGCTGGAGCGCAAAGCCCAGCCCCTTGAACAAAATTCGCCCGCCACGCAGGCAGGATAGAGCCTCAACTGTCAGCCGCGCGCTCATGCCGTCGCCTGTCGCGATGCGTCGATCGCCTTTGCGCTCTGGGCCTGTTGACCTTTACCTGTCATGGCTGCGACATAGGCACAGAATTGATAAGAGGCAAAATATGGTCGAACAACTCACTCCTGAACAACGCGCCGCCGCACTCGATGCGCTGGGCGATTGGGATTATGAGGATGGGCGCGACGCCATTGTCCGCCAGTTCCTCTTTCAGGATTTTTCAGAAGCCTTTGCCTTTATGACACGGGTCGCCTTGCTCGCCGAGGTGCAGGACCATCACCCAGAATGGTCAAATGTTTGGAATCGGGTAGAAATTCTTTTGACCACACATGATGCGGGCGGCTTGTCCGAACGCGATATCCGCATGGCGCGCGCCATCGACGCGCTGCTGGACTAAGTTATCTGCCCCGGATCCAGCTTGCCCGGACAAACCAACCAAGGACGAGGGCGGCGATCAGCACGCAAAAGCCAACCACGCCCCAGAAAGCCCAAGGTTCCTGAGAAAAGGGAATGCCGGCAACATTCATCCCCAACAGGCCTGTCACGAAGGTGACGGGCAGGAAAATGAGCGCTGCGATGGAAATCAGGAGCGACCGCGAATCGATTAGTTCTGCCCGCCTGTCGGTCAGTTCCTCATGGATGAGGGCCGCCCGCTCTCTGATCGCTTCCAGCTCTTCGGTCATGCGGGCCGCACTGTCCGCCGCTTCGCGCAGGTGGATGCGGTCATGCTCATCCAACCAATCCAGCTCGGCGCTCGACAGCCGCTCCAGCGCCTGACGCTGTGGCGCGATGAAGCGGCGGTAAGAAATGGCCTGACTGCGGATTTCGGTTACGCGTCGCCGGGTTTGCAGGATGCTGCCTGTTTCAAGGGCGACTTCGCAATCATCCATGGCATCGCCAAGTGCTGCGACTTGCGGATTCATGAGATCGCTGGTGATTTGTGCAAAGCTTGAGATGAGATCGCCAGGATCGGCAAGTGATCCGCTGAGAAACAGCGTCGTCAGATCCTCCAACGCGCAGGCTGTGCGAAAATTGATAGAGATAACCCGGCCTTTATCTGCCCAAAACCGGGTGGAGACGAGGGCGTCTGGATCATCATCCGGCGTTGTGCCCAGCCCGCGCAAATTCATGACCACTCCGTCGTCAAACAGCGCAGCGCGTGGTCGGGTTTCATGCGCGGTCAGGGCGGCGCGCGCGACATCGGGGATGTCGCTTTGCTGGCCGAGCCAGAGTTGCGCCGCATCATCGCGGCCATCCAAATGGATCCAGACCAACCCACCATTGCGCGGCGCGCGGCTGGCCTCTTCAAGCGTGACTTCTCGCGCGGTCGTCCCAGAAAAGAGAAAGGCGCGGGTCATCCCTGCCACTCCACAAAAACGGTCATGCCGGGTGGCGGCACATCAGGTGCTGTTTCGCATTGCGCCCGTTGCGCATCGGCTCTGGCGCGGTTGAGGATGGCCGGGGCAACCGCGGCTTGATGCAGCACCAAATCCGCCTGTGCTAAAAGCCGGGCGGTTCGGATGCTTAGATCGTCCGGATCATTCGAGGTCACAACCACATGATGGAATCGCGCTGTCGCGCCGCTGCCCGCACCCTCCAGCCATCGAGTGACGCTGGTCTCATCCGCTTCGCCAAAGGGATCAAGCGGGCCGCCTTCCTCAAAGGCGGAATCAATCGCGCGGCGGCGATCTGCTCCATTGGGCCAGCGCTGCCGCAGGGCCGCTCTGGAGGCGCCAAGCGTGCGCGCAACCGCCCCCAGCCCTGCCGGGATCATGGCTTCCAGCCGCTGGCGCAATGCCTTGGCCAGACCCGCTGACGCGCCGCCGGTGCCAATGGCGATGATGACAGGGTCTCTGTCCACAATGGCGGGCAGGGTAAAGTCGCATGCGGCCGCGCGATCCACGGCATTCACCAATATGCCGCGCGCCTTCAGCCGGGAAATGGCGGCCTCCGCCTCCGCGTCATCCTCAATGGCGACAATGGCAAGGGCGGCTTGGCCATCTTCGCCAATAATCTGGGCCTGCGCCCTCTCCAGCAGCCGACGCTTGGCATCCGCTGCCTCCCCATCACCAAGCAGGATGACAGGTCGGTCGCGCAGGCGCACAAATATGGGAAGACTATGCATAGCTCTGGATTAGCATTGGTTTCGGCCCAGGCCAAACATCGCTGTGGTGCCCATTTGCGCGCAGAGACGCAGAGGGCGCTTAGAGCTGATTTCTCTGCGGTCTTTGCGTCTCTGCGCGACCAAAAAATTGCCTTAGAATTCAGGCCGGGATTTCCTGCCCATCCCAAGCAAAGCATTTGCCGCTATCGGCAGGGGTTAGCCGGTCAATGACATCCAGCAAGCAATTGGCCGCATGAGCAGGGGAGTGAACGCCGTCATCTCCGCCGGATCGGAAGGGTGCGCTTAGCCCCGTTTCGACCGTGCCGGGATGCAGCGCCACGCAAATTGCCTCTGGCCGGGTGCGTGCCAGTTCCAGCGCCACCCCTTTCACAATCATGTTGAGCGCCGCCTTTGACGCGCGATAGCTGTGCCAGCCGCCCAGTCGGTTGTCGCTAATGCTGCCAACACGGGCGGACAGCAGGGCCAGCACGGAACGCTGTCCCCGTGGCAGAGCAGCGGCGACATGCTTGGCGATGAGTGCGGGGCCAATGGTGTTGATGGCAAAATTTTCCGCCATCCAGTCAGCGTTGATTTCCCGAATCGCGCGTTCTGGGCGATATTCTGCGCGGGAGAGGAGGCCCGTTGCCACGATGCACAGCTCGGGCGGCGCCACCTCGGTTGCCCGGGCGACGCAGCGGGCAATGCGCGCCTCATCGGTCAGGTCAAAATCCCCGGCTTGTCGCGAAAAGCGAAAGACGGGCCCTTTCCCGCCCGCTTCCGTAGCGTCGGCAAGGGCCGCGCCCACGCCGCCTGACGCGCCAAAGATGAGGACAGATCCGCTCATCGCCCATCGATGGGGCAGGCGCGGTCGGATGTCAGCCTGTTCCTTTGGCCATGCTCTCGCGCCGGGGCTTGACCGGGATGCCCCCATCCGCAACCAATGTGCATTATGGAGAGTTCAGCTGATCTGCTTGCGCGCGACTTCGCGACGCTGCCCGCCCTTGTGAAAGCCTTTGCGCAGGAACGCCCGGATGATCCCGCCGTTGCCGATCCAGATGGGCGGATGAGCTGGCGCACGCTGGATGATCTTGCGGATCGTATTGCCGCGCGTTTGCAGCAGGATGGCCTTGGGCTGGGTGGTGCAACCGCCATTGCCGGATTAAATTCCGCCAATCAGGTCGCCGTCCTGATCGGTACCTTGCGGGCGGGCGCGATTGCGGGCCTCATCACCAGCACGGCGACGGGCGAGCAAATGGCGGCGATGATCGTCGATACAGGGGCGCGGCATCTCTTCCTCGATGAAAAGGCCGCCGAGTCGCTTCAGGGACAAAACTATGGGGATGTTCAGTCTATTTCGATGGACGACGGGGCTTGGGGCACGCCCTTAAGCCAATGGATGGCCGCCCAAGGCACAGCGCCTCAGCCCGTCGACATCACGCCCGAAACAGGGTTTAACATCATCTATTCCAGCGGCACGACAGGCCTGCCCAAGGGCATCGTGCATAGCCACAAGATGCGTTGGCAGCATATTCAGCGTGGCCTTCCGGCCTATGGGCCAAAGGCGGTCACGATCCTGTCCACCCCGCTTTATTCCAACACCACGATGGCCAGCTTCCTGCCCACGCTCGGCTCCGGCGGACAAGTGGTGCTGATGAAGAAGTTTGATACGCTCGGCTTCTTACAATTGTCGGAGCGGGAACGGGCGACCAACACCATGCTGGTGCCCGTTCAATATCGCCGGATTATGGCGCACCCGGATTTTGACAGTTTCGACCTGACCAGCTTTGTCATGAAATATTGCACCAGCGCGCCCTTTGCCGCCGAACTTAAGGCCGATATCTTAAAGCGTTGGCCGGGCGGATTGGTTGAGATTTACGGCATGACAGAGGGCGGCTGCGCCTTCTTGCTCGAAGCGCATAAATATCCGGACAAGCTGCACACCGTTGGCCAGCCAGCCCCCGGCCATGTGGCCAAAATCATTGATGAAGAGGGCAATGAACTCCCCGCCGGATCGGTCGGAGAAGTCTGTGGCCGCTCGCCTGCGATGATGACGGGCTATAACAACCGCCCCGATGCCACCGAGGCGATGAAATGGTGGGATAAGGACGGCAATCTCTATTACCGTCATGGCGACATTGGCCGGATTGATGAGGAGGGGTTCCTGACCCTTATGGATCGCGCCAAGGATATGATCATCTCTGGCGGGTTCAACATTTATCCCAGCGATTTGGAAGCGGTGCTGGCCAAGGATGACGGCGTTGTTGAATGCGCAGTCATTGGCGCGCCGTCGGAAGATTGGGGCGAAACACCCGTTGGCTTTGTCGTGCTGAAACCCGGCGTCGATCCCGATCAGGTCTTGGCGACAGCCAATGCGCAAGTCGGCAAGACGCAGCGGCTCAATCGCCTAGTCGTCGTCGATGAACTGCCGCGCAGCCCCATTGGCAAAGTGCTCAAACGCGAATTACGTGATCAGCTGCCCGCTTAGAGTCTTATCAACCTTGGCCGAGATGAGGTCGCGGCCGCTGTCAGCATAGGGGGTCGCGCAGAGGCGCAAAGGTCGCAAAGACCATTTGCGCGCCTTGGCCTCTGCGTTCTTTGCGTCTCTGCGCGAACGATCAGAGGGGCGGCGATATTGATCAGTCCAGCTTCAGACCCGCAATCAAAGGGGATAGAATCGCGGCCCATTTTAAGACGCCCGCATCCTCATCGATCAAATCCTGCCGCATTTCGATGCCGAGATAGGCGATGCCATTGGCTTCGCCATGGCGATTCATCGTCGCGTTGAGGAGCTTGCCTGAATAGGGCTGCTGATCCCCGACCAAGATGCCTTGGGCTTCCAGCGCCGGGATCGCCTGTCGCGCGGCGCGCTCATCCGCATTGTAGAGGATACCAATCTGCCAGGGGCGGGCTTCCTCTGGCTTTGTCGCAAGCTGCGGCGTGAAGCTGTGGAGGGAGATCAGCAGGCGGGGCTTCTGCCGCGCAATCTGCGTTGTGACGCGGTCGTGATAGGGCGTCCAATAGCGCGCGATACGCGCGGCCCGCGCCGCATCGCTGAGGTCGTTTCCGGGGATATCCTGTCCGTCGCTGAAGGTCGGGATGATATGCGGGGCGTCTTCCTCCCGGTTCAGGTCAACCACAAGACGCGAGATATTGCCCAGAATGCCGGGGCAGGTGAGTGCTGCGCACAAGGCCCGGCCAAGTGGGGCGACCCCAATATCGAGTGCAATATGGTCGTTGAGCAGCGCCGGATCAATGCCGAGATCAATGTCCGTCGGCACGCGATTGGAGGCATGATCGGCGATCAGAAGAAATGGGCTGTCTGACGGGCCAGCGATATCGGCCCAAGCGTGGTCGGTCATGTTCGTCTGTTGCCCGTGTCTGTGCCCCTTGTCACCCTCAGGCGGGCATAAAAAGGGGAATAACGTTACGCACCGGTAGGTCAAAGCATGCCTTGATATATTATCACATAAATCTTAAACGAACTTGAATTCTACTTTTGGAGTGTGTCCCGTGCGGTTTGTTTCGACTTCCCTCCTGGCTTTGGCGATGGCCACCCC
>RFSU01000144.1 GCA_009923795.1 Sphingomonadaceae bacterium | reverse complement strand
GTATAAGAGACAGCCAGTGAACCTTTTCACTGGTGTATTTGCTTTGGCCCGAACAGTGGGCTGGATTGCACAGCTGAATGAAATGATTGGTGACCCCGAGTACAAAATCGGGCGTCCCCGTCAATTGTTTACGGGCTCACCCCGCCGTAACGTTCCTGGCGCGAAATAAGCTTCGCGCTTCTTTTGAAAGCCCGCGTGATCCGCGGGCTTTTTTCATGCATTCAGCTTAAAATGCAAAGCTTGACTCTAGGAAGCACCATGTCACGTACGCTTTACGACAAAATTTGGGACGAACACGTCGTCCACACTGAAGAAGACGGCACATCCGTCTTGTACATTGACCGTCACTTGGTCCACGAAGTCACCAGTCCCCAAGCCTTTGAAGGTTTGCGTCAGGCTGGGCGAAAAGTCTGGCGCGTCAGCTCCATCGTTGCCACCGCAGACCACAACACGCCCACCACAGGCTGGGAGTTGGGCTACGACGGCATTACCGACCCCATCAGCAAAGAGCAAATTACCACGCTTGACAACAACATTGCTGAATTTGGCTCGGCAGCCTTTTTTCCATTCATGTCAAAGCGACAAGGCATCGTTCACGTCATTGGCCCAGAAAACGGCGCCACTTTGCCAGGCATGACGGTCGTCTGCGGCGACTCTCACACCTCCACCCACGGAGCTTTTGGCGCCTTGGCGCATGGCATTGGCACCAGTGAAGTTGAGCATGTCATGGCCACCCAAACTTTGCTCGCCAAAAAAGCCAAGAACATGCTCATCAAGGTCGATGGCAATGTCGCCAGGGGCATTACGGGCAAAGACATTGTGTTGGCCATCATTGGCAAAATTGGCACCGCGGGTGGTACGGGCTACACCATTGAATTTGGTGGTGCCGCCATTCGGGCTTTGTCGATGGATGCGGTTCAAGCCGCAAATTCTGGTCACCCCGGCATGCCAATGGGGATGGCCGATGTTGCAACGGTTTTGTTCACAGAATTTATGAAGTTTGATCCCAAAGCCCCGAAATGGGCAGATCGGGATCGCTTCGTGCTGTCGGCCGGCCACGGCTCGATGCTCGCCTATTCGACGCTGTTTTTGGCTGGCTATGCCCGCCCGACGATGGACGATATTCGTAACTTTCGTCAGCTGCACAGCCCATGTGCTGGGCATCCCGAAAACATTGAGCTGGACGGCATCGAATCAACAACTGGCCCGCTGGGTCAGGGTTTGGCCATGGCTGTCGGCATGGCGATGGCGGAGCGGCATCTAAATGCGGTTTACGGTAATGATCTTGTTGATCACCGCACTTGGGTCATCGCGGGCGATGGCTGCCTGATGGAAGGCATTAACCACGAGGCCATTGGCCTTGCCGGGCATCTGGGTCTTGGCAATCTGATCGTGCTTTGGGATGATAATCGCATCACCATTGACGGCAATACAGACCTGTCGACCAGCGAAGATGTGCCCGCGCGCTATCGGGCGACCGGCTGGCACACCGAATCGTGTGATGGTCATGATTTCGCAGACATCCGCCGCGCCATTTCCTCCGCGCTTGCCGATGGCCGCCCGTCGCTCATCACCTGCCGCACGCTGATTGGGAAGGGCTCTCCCAATATGCAAGGGACGTCGGGTGTTCACGGCTCGGCCTTGGGTGCCGATGAAGTTGTGGCGACGCGCGCGGAACTCGGCTGGACGGCAGCGCCTTTTGAAATCCCCTCGGATATTCTGGATAGCTGGCGCGCGCTGTGCACACGCGGTGCGTCTGTTCATGCAGCATGGGCCACGCGTCTTGCTGCAAGCGCACAGGCGGCGGCGTTCACTGCCCAAATGTCGGGCGACATTCAGCCAACGGCCGCTTTGCAGGATTATCTGAAGGGGCTGGCCGAAACAAAGCCCAAGGTCGCGACCCGGAAATCCAGCGAAATGGCGCTTGAAGTCCTGACGGCTGCCATTCCTGCCATGGTCGGCGGTTCGGCGGATCTGACTGGGTCGAACAATACCAAGACGAAGGCAACCACGCCCTTTGGTCGCGCCGACTATAGCGGGCGCTATGTCTATTACGGCATTCGTGAATTTGGCATGGCTGCCGCGATGAATGGGATGGCGCTGCATGGCGGCATCATTCCTTATGGCGGCACCTTCCTTGTCTTTTCGGATTATTGCCGCAACGCGATCCGCCTGTCCGCCATTCAGGAACAGCGGGTTGTCTACGTGATGACGCATGACAGCATCGGTCTTGGCGAAGATGGGCCGACGCACCAGCCCGTTGAACATGTGATGAGCCTGCGCACCATTCCCAATGTTGCCGTGTTCCGCCCGGCGGATGCCGTGGAAACGGCCGAATGCTGGGCCTTGGCGTTGGAACGGACGCATGGCCCCTCAGTCCTTGCCTTGTCGCGCCAGAATCTGCCTGCCATTCGCTTTGATGTCTCCGAAAACCTCTGCGCCAAGGGTGGCTATCGCCTCAAGGGCGCGGAAAATGGCCGTCGCGTTGTTTTAATCGCCACAGGTTCGGAAGTTGAAATCGCGCTTGCTACTGCCACCGCCCTCGAGGCGCAGGGCATTGGTGCAGATGTCGTCTCCATGCCCTGCACCGAATTATTCGATGCACAGACTTCTGCCTATAAAACCGATCTTCTGCCGCGCGATGCTCTGATCGTGTCGATCGAGGCGGGTGTGACGCTGGGCTGGGAACGCTATACGGGCCTTGATGGCCTGAACATTGGCATTGACCGCTTTGGCGCATCGGCACCGGCCGAGGCACTCTATGATTATTTCGGCCTGACGGCTGAAAAAATCCTTCCCAAAATTCTTGAAAAATTGTCCAACTAAAAGGAGTTAAAACCATGGCGAAAGTTGCCATTAACGGTTTCGGCCGCATCGGACGCAACGTTGCGCGGGCCATCCTTGAACGGCCGGATTGCGGCCTTGAACTGGTCTCGATCAACGATCTGGCGGATGCCAAGTCCAACGCCTTTTTGTTCAAGCGGGACTCTGTCCATGGTGCATTCCATGGAACGGTTGAGGTTGATGGCAATGACCTCATCATCAATGGTAAGCGCATTGCTGTCACGGCAGAGCGGGATCCGGCGAACCTGCCACATGCAGCACAAGGCGTGGATATTGCCCTTGAATGCACGGGTTTCTTTGCCGACAAGGAAAGCGCATCCAAGCATCTGACGGCGGGCGCCAAGCGCGTCCTGATTTCGGCTCCGGCCAAGGGTGCTGACCTGACGGTCGTTTATGGCGTGAACCATGACAAGCTGACCGGAGACCATAAGGTCGTGTCCAACGCCTCTTGCACCACTAACTGCCTTGCGCCTTTCGCCAAGGTGTTGAACGACGCGATTGGCATTGAACGGGGCCTGATGACCACGATCCACGCCTATACCAACGACCAAAAGATCCTGGATCAGATCCATTCCGATATGCGCCGGGCGCGGGCCGCCGGCATGTCGATGATCCCGACGACCACGGGCGCTGCCCGCGCCGTCGGTGAAGTGCTTCCTGAATTGAAGGGCAAGCTGGATGGTTCGGCCATTCGCGTGCCGACGCCGAATGTTTCGGTTGTCGACCTCACCTTCCAGCCAAAGCGCGACACGAGCGTTGAGGAAGTCAACGCGCTGTTGAAGGCAGCCGCCGAAGGTCCGATGAAGGGTGTGCTCGGCTATTCGGATGAGCCTTTGGTCTCCATCGATTATAACCACTGCCCGAACAGCTCGACCATCGACAGCCTCGAAACCGCCGTCATTGATGGTAAGCTGGTGCGGGTGCTGAGCTGGTATGACAATGAATGGGGCTTTTCCAACCGCATGCTCGACACAGCAGGCGTCATGGCAAAGCTGATCTGAACCGGGCAGGGGGCAATTTATGGGCCGGTTTAAGACACTGGATGATATGGGCGATGTCACGGGGACACGCGTTCTGGTTCGTGAGGATCTGAACGTCCCCATGGCAGAGGGCCAAGTCTCAGACGATATGCGTCTGCGTGCCGCCGCGCCCACCTTGCTTGAACTTGCGGATCGGGGGGCAAAGGTTCTTGTCCTCGCCCATTTTGGCCGACCCAAAGGGGAACGGCGCGACGATATGTCTCTGCAGCAGGTCGTACCTGCTCTTTCGGCCGTGCTTGGCCGACCCGTTGAATTTGTCGACGACTGCAAGGGCGATGCTGCTGCGGCGCGCATTGCAACATTCCCCGCCGGGACAATCGCCGTCCTTGAAAATACGCGTTTTCATGGCGGTGAAGAAAAAAATGCGGCAGAGCTTGTCGCTGCGATGGCGGCACTGGGCGATGCCTATGTGAATGATGCCTTTTCGGCAGCCCACCGTGCCCATGCCTCGACCGAAGGTTTGGCCCATGTTCTTCCCGCTTATGCGGGTCGATCCATGGAGGCAGAGCTTGTTGCGCTTGAAAAGGCGCTGGGCGCGCCGGAAAAGCCAGTGGCTGCTGTCGTTGGTGGTGCGAAAGTGTCGACGAAGCTGGACGTGCTCAAGCATCTTGTCTCGCGCGTTGATCATCTGATCATTGGCGGCGGCATGGCAAATACCTTCCTCGCCGCACGCGGGGTGGATGTTGGCAAATCTCTGTGTGAGCATGATCTGACCGATACAGCAGATGCCATTTTGGAGGCCGCAGACGCCGCCGGATGCACCGTGCATCTGCCCTATGATGTTGTTGTAGCAAAAGAATTTGCGGCCAACCCGGCGTCGCTGCGCACCTGCAATGTGCATGAGGTTGCGGCTGATGAGATGATCCTGGATGTTGGCCCCCCCGCTGTTGAGGCGCTGGCCGATGTGCTGAAAACCTGTCGGACTTTGGTCTGGAACGGGCCAATGGGTGCTTTTGAAACCCCGCCCTTTGATAAGGCAACCGTCGCACTTGCCCGCACGGCCGCCGCCCTGACGCAAGAGGGGTCTTTGGTGTCGGTCGCAGGCGGTGGCGATACTGTGGCTGCGCTCAACCATGCCGGGGTTGCCGATGATTTTAGCTTTGTCTCAACGGCGGGTGGCGCCTTCCTCGAATGGATGGAAGGTCGCGCGCTTCCCGGCGTTGCAGCATTAGAGGCAGAATAGAGTTTCAAAGCCCCGGGGCCTTTGCCTTCGGGGTTTTTATTTGAGTGGGGCTGCATTCTTATGCAGTTGAAGAGACGGGAGTGAGGACGACAACATGACCGACCCGAACATGATGACCAAAATCGCCAGCGGAAATGGGTTTATCGCCGCGCTTGACCAGAGCGGTGGTTCAACCCCCAAGGCGCTCAAAGGCTATGGTATTGAGGAAGATGCGTTTTCCAATGATGCAGAAATGTTCGCGCTCATCCACCAGATGCGCAGCCGGATCATCACATCTTCATCCTTCACGGGCGACAAGGTGATTGGCGCGATCCTGTTTGAAAAGACGATGGACGGTCTGGTCGATGGAAAGCCGACGCCTGCGGCTCTTTGGGACAAGGGTGTCGTTCCCTTCATCAAGATCGACAAGGGTCTGGAAGATGAAGCGAACGGCGTTCAGTTGATGAAGCCGATGCCAGAGCTGGATAGCTTGCTTGCGCGCTCTAAGGCGCTGGGCGTGTTCGGCACCAAAGAGCGGTCGGTGATCAACCTTGCCAATCAAGCTGGCATTGCAGCCGTGGTTGCGCAGCAGATTGAAGTTGGCTTGCAAGTTCTGGCAGGCGGCCTCGTCCCGATGCTGGAGCCGGAAATCAACATTAAGAGTGCAGAACGCGCCGATTGCGATGCCATTTTGCTTGATGAAATGATGAAGGCTCTGGACGCGATGCCGGGCTCTGACAAGGTGATGCTCAAGCTCAGCTTGCCTGTGACGCCCGGCCATTTTGATGCGCTGGTTGATCATCC
>RFSU01000143.1 GCA_009923795.1 Sphingomonadaceae bacterium | reverse complement strand
GAACAACTCGATCGCGGCAAAATGACACTTTCGACCGAATTGAAGGTCTCGGCCCATGCCCAGCGTCAGGCTCCCTCAAAATTGGGCGTGTCTGCTGGCGATACGATTACCGTCGAAGATGCAATCAAAGCACTGGTGACCCGCTCGGCCAATGATGTGGCATCCGTGATTGCCGAAAACATCGGCGGCACTGAATCCAATTTTGCCCAGTTGATGACCCGCAAAGCGCGCAAACCAGACCAATGGCACATTGGGTGCGCGACCGCGCGGTGCAAGCCGATCCTCCAGCGCAAGCCCCGCCTCATAACTCAAAAAACCGGCCCAATCCCCGCCAGCGCCAATCCGCGCAACCAGATCCGCCACCTCTGCCGGGTCCTGCGTCTCCAGAATCTCCAGCGGGTCGCAATAAAGCCGCGCGGGCGCGCCACCCGCACGGGCATCATCCAGAAGCACAAATGGGCCGGAAGGAATGGGCGCTGCCATGCGCCGCCTTTGGCAGGGCTGGCGCAGAAAGACCAGACTGGAACCATCCGGGATGGCACCGATTTGCGGCCCCCGCGCATCTCGCCTATATTGCTGCTATGACCCAATATCAGCTTGTCACCGACGACACCGTTCCCCTGCGTTCAGGCGTGATCCGCCTGCATGGCCCCGACGCCTTTGAGGGGATGCGCAAGGCAGGCCGCCTCGCTGCCCAGATACTCGACGCGCTTGTGCCCTTCATTCAGCCCGGCGTGACGACGCAGGCCATTGACGATCTGGTTCGGACCATGACCTTTGATAGTGGCGCTGTGCCTGCAACGCTCAATTATCGGGGCTATACGCACAGCTGCTGCACCTCGGTAAACCATGTCATCTGTCATGGGATTCCCGGGCCTAAGGCGCTGAAAGAGGGCGATATCGTCAATGTGGATGTCACCCCGCTGCTCGATGGATGGCATGGCGATACCAACCGCACCTATTTGGTGGGAGAGGTCAATATCAAGGCGCGTCGGCTGGTCGAGACGACCTTTGAGGCGATGATGCTGGGCATTGCGCAGGCGAAACCCGGCAACCATCTGGGCGATGTGGCCCATGCCATTCAGGTACATTCTGAAAAGCAACGTTATGGCGTGGTGCGCGATTTTTGCGGCCATGGCATTGGCCGGCTGTTTCATGATGCGCCGGAAGTTGTCCATGTCGGCCGCCCCGGCACGGGGCCGGAGCTGAAGCCGGGCATGTTCTTCACCATTGAACCCATGGTCAATATCGGCCGACCCGATTGCAAGGTTCTGGAAGATGGCTGGACCGCGGTGACGCGGGACCGCGCCTTGTCGGCGCAGTTTGAACATACAATTGGCATCACCGACACGGGCTGCGAAATCTTCACAAAAAGCCTCTCGGGCCTCGACCTGCCACATAGCCCCGCCTGACCGACTCGGCCGAGTCGCGCAGGCGCTTGGGGCGAGCAGACCACGCCGCAGCCCCGTCTTCAGGGCAATTGATTAGTTTTCAGGCTGTTACTGCCTAAAAATCAGGCAAGTTATGCATGCCCTGCCCAGATTCCAGACAGCAACTTGCCTAAATTGAGCGTGTGCTTGCGCACCTTTACTTGGCACGATTATTGAACGCTGAAGCGAAACCGCAAAGGGTTGCCCCGCACCATGAAAAAGATTGAAGCGATCATTAAACCGTTCAAACTCGATGACGTGAAGGAAGCCCTTCACGAAGTCGGCGTCTCGGGAATCACCGTCACCGAAGCCAAGGGCTTTGGGCGTCAAAAGGGCCATACCGAACTCTATCGTGGTGCCGAATATGTCGTCGACTTTCTGCCCAAGGTGAAGCTGGAGGTCGTCGTGGACGATGCGCTCGCCCCCCGCGTGGTCGAAGCCATTGCCGCCGCTGCCCAAACCGGACGCATTGGCGACGGCAAAATCTTCGTCATCCCCGTCGAAAGCGCGTTGCGGATTCGCACCGGCGAAAAGGACAGCGACGCAATTTAAGGCGTTTTGAATTTCCACCGCCGAACGGTGTTTCGGCGCGCGGTAAAAACCACCCCAAAGTCCAATTAAGGAAGGTAGTGATAACATGGCCACTCCGGCAGATATTCTTAAGCAGATCAAAGAACAGGAAATTGAGTGGGTCGATCTCCGCTTCACAGACCCCAAGGGCAAGTGGCAGCACCTCACCATGTGCGCTGGCGTCATGGGCGAAGATGAACTGACCGATGGCCTGATGTTTGACGGATCGTCGATTGAAGGTTGGAAGGCCATTAACGAATCCGACATGATCCTGAAGCCGGATCTGGACGCCGTTTATGTCGATCCCTTCTCAGCCACGCCGATGATGATCATCTTCTGCGATATTGTAGAGCCATCGACTGGCGAACTTTACGCCCGCGACCCGCGCTCCACCGCGAAGCGTGCTGAATCCTATCTGAAGACCACAGGCATTGGCGATACCGTCTATGTCGGCCCAGAAGCCGAATTCTTCATGTTTGACGATGTGAAGTTTGAAAATGGCTATAACACCAGCTCTTACAAGCTGGATGATATTGAGCTGCCGACCAACACCGGCACCCATTATGAAACAGGCAATCTGGGCCACCGTCCGCGCGCTAAGGGTGGCTATTTCCCCGTTGCTCCGGTCGATTCAGCACAGGATATTCGCGGCGAAATGGTTTCGACCATGCTCGAAATGGGCCTGCCCTGCGACAAGCATCACCATGAAGTGGCTGCCGCCCAGCATGAGCTTGGCCTGACCTTCGGCACGCTGACGCAGACCGCCGACCGCATGCAGATTTACAAGTACGTCGTGCACATGGTCGCCCAATCCTATGGCAAATCGGCAACCTTCATGCCGAAGCCGATCAAGGAAGATAACGGGTCGGGCATGCACACCCACTTGTCGATCTGGGAAAAGGGCAATCCGCTCTTCGCCGGCAATGGCTATGCGGGCCTGTCGGACACCTGCCTTTATTTCATCGGCGGCATCATCAAGCATGCCAAGGCCGTGAACGCCTTCACCAACCCGACGACGAACAGCTATAAGCGCCTCGTCCCGGGCTATGAAGCACCGGTCTTGCTTGCTTATTCGGCGCGCAACCGCTCGGCTTCTTGCCGTATTCCCTATGGCACGGGTGCCAAGGCAAAGCGCGTGGAAGTCCGCTTCCCCGATGCGATGGCCAACCCCTATCTCGCTTATGCAGCTTTGCTGATGGCGGGTCTGGACGGCATTCAGAACAAGATCCACCCGGGCGACGCCATGGACAAGAACCTCTATGATCTTCCGCCGGAAGAACTGGCTCAGGTTCCGACCGTCTGCGGCTCGCTGCGTGAAGCCTTGGAATCGCTCGAAGCGGATCACGCCTTCCTGCTGAAGGGCGACGTGTTCACCAAGGATCAGATTGATGCCTATATCGACATCAAGATGGCCGACGTCGCCCGTTGGGAAATGACGCCGTCGCCGGTTGAATTCGATATGTATTACAGCTCTTAATTGAGAGTCTCTCCGCCCAGCGGATACCAGAAGCGCCCGGGGGAAACCTCGGGCGTTTTTGTATGCGCTTGCTTGCCTTAGCTGCTGGCGGGCCTAAACCGGGGCGTCCCTGTGATGGAGATGTTTATGACCCGCCGCCCCCTTTGCCGCCTGATAGCGTTTACAGCCCTTGGCGTTGCCAGCCCTGTCTGGGCGCAATTAAGCCCGGCTGAAACGCGGATGACGGCAACGGTCGATGCAGACTATGAACGCACGATCAGCCTGCTCGAACGGCTGGTCAATCAGAATAGCGGGTCGATGAATCTGGCGGGTGTCGAGGCGGTCGCCAAGATGATGCGCGCCGAGCTAGAGCCTTTGGGCTTTCGCGTCGTCTGGAAGGAAATGTCCGCCACCAAGCGGGCCGGGCATTTGATCGCGACGCGCACGGGCAGTAAGACGGGCAAGCGCCTTCTTTTGATCGCGCATCTCGACACGGTGTTTGAACCCGACTCCCCATTCCAGTCCTTTGTGCGCCGCACGGGCCCGGGCCTGGATGAAGCCGAAGGGCCGGGCGCTGGCGATGACAAGGGCGGACTGGTCACCATCGTCGCGGCTCTGCGCGCCATGCAGGCGGCCGGCACGCTGAAAGATGCCAATATCGACATCCACATGACGGGCGATGAGGAAGACAGCGGGGAGCCCATTGCGCTCGCGCGCGCAGACCTGATTGCGGCGGGCAAGCAAGCGGATGTTGCGCTCGATTTTGAAGGGCTGGTGCGCGATGAGGGCCGCGACATGGGCTCCATCGCCCGCCGATCCTCCAACAGCTGGGTCGTCACCGCCACTGGACAGTCTGGCCACAGCTCTGGCATTTTCAGCGCCAGTGCAGGCGATGGCGCGATCTTTGAACTGACCCGTATTATCAGCCGCTTCCGCACCGAATTGCCGGAGCAGAACCTCACCTTCAACGTCGGTCTCATCACCGGCGGTCAGGAAGCAGCGCTGGATGGCGATGGCGTGCGCGCAACGGCCAAGGGCAAGACCAATATCATCCCCGGCATCGCTATTGCGCGCGGCGACTTCCGCACCCTCTCACAGGATCAGACCACCCGTGTCCGCGCCAAGATGGCGGCCATTGTAAAGGATCACGCACCGCTCACATCGGCGACCATCCTTTTTGATACAGGCTATCCCCCCATGGCGCCAACGGCAGGGAATAAGGCTGTGCTGGATCGGCTGAACAAGGTGAATGCCGATCTCGGCCTGCCAGAGATGCCCGTGCTTGACCCGCTCAAGCGCGGCGCAGGCGATATCTCCTTCGTGGCATCCGATGTGGATGGGCTGGCCGGGCTTGGCCCCCATAGCCGCGGGGATCATGCGCCGGGCGAAACGGTCGACTTGCTGAGCATCAAGACGCAGGCCAAGCGGGCCGCAATCCTCATTTCCCGTCTTGCGCGCGAAAAGCGGCGCATTGCCGATTGACGTTAACGTAAAAAACCCCACATCAATGGGGAGAGATTAAACGAACGACTCGATGAGTCCCAAGGAGAGATGCACATGGACAGCTATCTGAAAAACTACATTAACGGCCAATGGGTCGACAGCATTGGCGGCACGCGCCATCACGTTATTTCGCCATCAACCGAAGAGCCGACGACTGAAATCACCCTTGGCAGCAAGGCCGATGTGGACGCAGCCGTGGAGGCCGCCAAGGCCGCATTCAAGACGTTCAGCCAGACGACCCGGGAAGAGCGGATCGCCCTGATGGGCCGCATCATCGAAGAATATAAGAAGCGCGCCATGGACTTGGCCGTGTCGATGGCCAAGGAAATGGGTGCGCCTGTCAGCTTTGCCTCCACCGCACAAGTGGGTGCAGGTATTGGCGGGTTTATGGGCACGATTGAGGCGCTCAAAAATTTCGCGTTTGAAGAGCAAATGGGCGGCGCCAAAATTGCCTATGAGCCCATTGGCGTTGTCGGCCTGATCACGCCTTGGAACTGGCCTCTCAACCAGATTGCGCTGAAGGTCGCGCCCTGCCTTGCGGCGGGCAACACGATGATCCTGAAGCCGTCGGAAGAATGCCCCGGCAACGCGGCGATCTTCGCTGAAATCATGGATGCAGCCGGCGTGCCCGCCGGTGTCTTCAACCTCGTCCAAGGCGATGGCCTGACGGTCGGCGAAGCGATCTCCGCGCATCCCGACATCGACATGGTCAGCTTCACCGGTTCCACCCGTGCCGGCATCATGGTTGCCAAGTCGGCGGCTGATACCGTGAAGCGCGTCCATCAGGAACTGGGCGGCAAGTCCCCCAATCTCGTCCTGCCGGGTGCTGACCTTCAGGCGACGCTGCCTGCCACAGTGTCAGGCGTCTGGATCAATTCCGGCCAGAGCTGCATTTCGCCGGCCCGCATCCTCGTCCACAA
>RFSU01000142.1 GCA_009923795.1 Sphingomonadaceae bacterium | reverse complement strand
GTGATATATGCGCACTGACATGGGGTCTCGCCCCGCCTTTTCGGCGGCATCGCGAACGATCTTTGTACTGTTCCTCACACCAGTCGTTGAAACAAACGGGTGCAGCAGCACGCCGTCGCAGTGCGTTCCGGCGAACTCAAGCGATTTTGGGCCGATGGCCGTGAAGATGATCGGCGGCTTTGCGCCCGTGTGCATGTCGGTGAGTTTGAGCATCGGAAACTTACCGAGCACGCCTTCGTAATTGACGGTCTCGCCATCCCAAAGGCGGTGCATAATGGATATGCAGTCGGCCAGCCGTTCCATAGTAATGGCAGGCGCGCCCAGCATTTTCATATATGCGGGCACCGCGCGCGCGAACATGACGCTGAAACGGTCTCCGCTCATAGCTTGCATCATGTTGGCAATACTTGCCGTCACGATGGGATGACGCATGGTCGCATAGAAAGTGCTGTTGATGCGGATCTTGCTCGTCGCCTGACTCACAGCTCCAGCCAGAACGGCCGGTTCCTTCAGCGCAAAACGTTCGGAAATCCAGATGGCACCCAGACCGATCCGCTCCGCCTCCAGCGCTTCTTCAACCCCGCGCCGCGGATCATCGACACGGCCCGGCAAGATATAGGTGCCAAATTTGTCAAACAGTGCCTGGGCACCCGCTTCCTGAGCCATATTCAGCATCCTCCAAATGACGTGCTTCTTCCACTTTGCCATCCACGATGATGGGCGTCTATCAACCTGTCGTAAGGCAGGAGAAGGGGCGAAACAGCGAAAGTAAGGGAAAGCATTATAAAAGCTGTCATGCCAAACTTGATTTGGGATCAATCGAAAATTGGAGGCGGCAGAGTGTGTGACATAATCAAAGTTGCCTTTTGCCAAGATGTGCTGCCACGTTCGTGACAGGCCGGATTCCAAATCAAGTTTGGAATGACTACAAGGAGAGTGAGCATGACCAGTCTTGAGCAGCTTCTCGACATTGAAGCGATCCGCGCGGTCAAGGCGCGCTATTGCCGGATGCTCGACACCAAGGATTGGGATGGCTTTGCCGGACTATTTACCGAAGATGCGGTGATGGATGTGTCGCAAGATACCGGAAATCCAGCGATAACCGGCATCACCGCGCTCGTCGATCAGGTGAAGTTTGCCGTCACCAAAGCCGCGACCAGCCATCAGGTCCATTCGCCGGAAATCACATTGACCGGCCCGGATTGCGCAAAAGGTATATGGGCGATGCAGGACCGGGTGGTGTGGCAGGAAGGCGCCTCACCTGTGCCGGGCGTCGCCTCGATCACTGGATATGGACAATATCATGAACGGTATCAGCGGGTGGGCGGCGTCTGGAAAATCGCCGCCCTCACCCTCACCCGCTTTCATGTCGACATGCACCCCGCGTAAAGGTCAATCCCACTGCAATTCAAGCGCGGGCACGAACGTGATGTTACCGACGAAATAGCCCAGATCGAACCCGTCCTTAACCCGGAAGGAGGGGATGCCATTCAGCAGCTCTTCAAGCGCGACCTGCAATTCCAGCCGCGCCAGGTGCATTCCAAGGCACTTGTGAATGCCGCCGCCCAGTGCGATGTGAGGCGCCTTTCGATCAAATCGGATTTCCGCCGGGCCCTCGTGTATCTTCGGATCTTGGTTGGCCAGCGGCGTGCACACAGAGACATAGTCTCCAGGCATTATCTTCTGGCCGTGCAGTTCAAGTTCCTTGGTGGCGATGCGGAACGCCGTAACGGGGCCGAAGACGCGCAGGAATTCTTCCACCGCCAGCACTATTTTGTCCGGGTTGTCCCGAAGTTCCTGCTGCTTTTCTGGGTGGCGCGCAAGCCAAGTGACACTGTTGCCGAGCATGGTGGTGACAGTGTCGAGGCCGCCGAGGAAGAGGTTGAAGCAGTGACCCAGCACTTCTTCGTCATTCCACTTGCGGCCATCCTCTGCCTCAAGCTCGAAGAGGTTCGACATATAGTCGTCGCGCGGGGCTTTGCGGCGCTCCGCGATTTCACCCTTAAGATAATCGACCGCGTTCCGCACGGCATCGCTGCGCACTTCCCAATCATTGGTGTGGAGCATGTTCTTTTCCCACACCAAAAACTCCGCCATCCGGTCCTGCGGCAAGCCGAGCAGGTCAAGCACGATGAAGATGGGATAACGTTCCGAAAATTCGTTGATGAAATCACATTCCTTGCGATCGCGGAACTTGTCGATCAGGTCGGTCGCCCGCTTGCGCAGGTCGTCCTTCATCGCAGCCATTTTCTGGGGCGAAAAGCTCGGGTTTAGAGCTTTACGATAGTGATTGTGCATCGGCGGATCGACCTCGGTCGGCACCACCAGCCAATTCTCGCCAATGCTCTGTGACCATTGCCCCATGCCGTTCTTGGTGAAGTCATCGGCATTGCGCAGCATTGCCATCGTATCTTCATAGCCAGTCAGAAGCCAGCCGGGCTTGTCCCCAGGAAAAATGTTGGTGACGTAAGTGATCGGTCCCAATTTCGCCTGCATTTCGGGGATCAGCGTTTCCTGCGGGCATTCCTTCACGATCTCACGCGCGAAAAAGGGCAGCCGCATCGCCTTATCGGCAGGGACATGGGCGGGAAGATTAGTGGTCACGTCTTGGCTCCTTTACCAGATGATGCGCATCTGTGCCGCCAGCCTGCGGTTGCGCAAGGCTAAAGCGCGGTCTTCGCGCGTTACAATTTTGGTGTTCGCAGGCAGATGTCTTCTCACTGTGTCCAACTTGACCTTCTTGATCGTCGGCATCGGCTTTTCGCTTGCTTCGAACCAGCGGCCTTGAATGACGCCCGTGGCGTAGCCTGCGGTATCAAGCCAATTGTGGACACCGGGATCGCGGGCGGAAATCACGGTCCGGAACACACCATCGCTGTCCACGACGCCCTGTGTGTCGTTTAGGCTGGATTGGTTGTTGTACCAGTCAGTCGTTTCGTAAAGATCGTTGGTCAGGATGATTGACCAATAGCGATGCTTTTCCGGCACTTTCACCTCCGTGATCAGCGCCTCATCTTCGGCCAGTTCATAGGCCCCTTCATAATAGAACTGCCCCGAAAGACCCGACATTTGCGACACGTCGAAAATCTTGAGACTGTTTATATGCCCTTCGCTTCTTAGCGCCTCTACATGAGTAGGGAACGCTAAAGCGCAAACGCCGGTAATGCCAGGTATCTCTGCAAAAGCTGTGTGCAATTCGGCAGCGTCTGGTCGCCCCTTGGGCCTATCAACATCCAACCGGGCAATGCCGAAGCGTGGTTCGCGTTCTACGCCCCAATCGCAACCGACGATGCGGACCATGAACTTTTCACATTGGGGATCAAGCTTGCGCCAGTCTCCGGTGTAACCCGCAGGACGTTCTGGTGAGATCACAACTTCGAAATGGCCATGGGCGTTGATTGTCAGCGTATCGAAATCGATCTGCCCGAGCAGCGGATGATGCTGGCCGGTGCGCAGCGTATCCGGCCCCATTTGCGCGAGGATAATCATCCGCACCGTACCGCGATCACCCCTGATGATATAGCTGCCGCCCCGTTCGATCAGGCAGCTTTTGTAAATGGTGTCGGCATTGGGCTGAAAGATGTTCTGCGCGATGTTGAGTTCGGGAACGAACATCGGATGGCGGCGGTCCCCCACCATGGCATCAGAGCTTGCACGGGCAAGTCCTGCGAGCAAAAGCCGCATCGATTCCGCCATCACCTGCGGATCATTGCGCAGCCGATCTGGCACGCGCGCGCGCATGGCATCCCCCAACGGGCGCAGATCATCGATAAGCTTTTCCCACGCCAGGCTGTAGTCTGCCATACCTCGCTCTCCACTCAGTTCTTGCGTTCTCTCTTTGCGTTTGCGTGCGGCCCGCAACCTTTCGCCCGGTAGGTGAAGGCCGATCACGCCGAGCCATGCTGCCATGTTCAGAAGGGAGCACCGCGCAATGAAATCTATCGACATGATGCTCGACGTCTCCTGTGCGACCAGGCTGGACGA
This sequence comes from Sphingomonadaceae bacterium, assembly GCA_009923795.1. Lineage (GTDB taxonomy): Bacteria > Pseudomonadota > Alphaproteobacteria > Sphingomonadales > Sphingomonadaceae > Aquisediminimonas. The sequence goes on along the minus strand of RFSU01000142.1, from coordinate 1,895 downwards.
ACCAACCCAAATTGCGGCCACACTACACCTGCCAGATGATATGCCCGACGGAACACTCCATCTAGTTTTTGCGCTACACGGCGGGGGATATCGTCGGATCTATTGGAATCCACCCTTTGCTGATGAAAGCTACAGATTTGCCCACTGGTTCGCGGATCGCGGCAAGGCCGTGCTCGCGATCGACATGCTCGGCATGGGGGAAAGCAGCCGACCGGAGCCGGAGGACCGCCTGAGCCTCGACATCATTGCTGCAGCCCACGCAGAAGCGCTGGCACAGGTCGTTCGATCGCTCAACCGGTCATTGAACGTCACCGGTATTGGGCATTCGATGGGTGGAATGGTGATCATCGCGCAAGCCGCAGCACATCCAGCGTTTGACCGGGTGGCCGTCATCGGTTGGGCGAACGAGCCGATGATCCTCGGCGATACCGATGTCGCGACTTTGCAGGCGGGCCTCATCCCCAGCGGCTACCTCCCCACCCCGCGGAAACCGATGCGAGCACTCTTTTATTGGCCAGACGTGCCGCAATCCCTAATTGACGCGGATGAAGCCCACGCATCCATGACACCCGCAACGCTTGGGCGCGCGGCCCTAACTCCGGGGATTGTCCACGAAGCATCGGCGCAGCTCGCTGTGCCAATACAGATCGTGCAAAGTGTTATGGACACGAGCCCCGCGCCGCAAAACGAAGTCGCCTATTTCAAGGCCTCCCCGGATATCGAAGTGCAGATTTTGCCGGAGGCCGCGCACTGCCAGAATTTCGCATCGACTCGCGTCCAGCATTGGGCGACGCTCAATGATTGGATTGACCGGACCAACTGATACAGCCCGTATTTCGCTTGTCAGCATAGAATGTGGGAGGAGACGATTGCCCAACCGTCGTGCTGTTACGTAAAATGCAGCCTGCGATACTTGCCCCGGAAATAGAGCAAGGGATCGCGGCGCGGTTCAAAGGTGGCTTTCAACACCTGCCCCACCAGGATGAAATGATCGCCCCCTTCATTGGTGGAGAAGTGCTGGCATTCAAAACTGGCAAGGGACCCTGTCAGCACTGGAACGCCACCTTCACCCGCTTCCCACGGCGTGGCAGCGAAGCGGTCTTCGCCCTTGCCTGCAAAGCGATTTGAGGTTGACTGCTGGCCGATCTGGAGCACGTTAACGCCAAAATGAGTCGCATCGCGCAGCACGTCGCCACTGCCTGCATTGTTGGCAATACAGACCAGCAACAGCGGCGGATCAAGTGAGACTGAGGTGAAGCTGTTCGCGGTCAGCCCAATCGGCGTTCCATCCCGCGCCACAGCGGTTACAACCGTCACACCTGTTGCAAAACAACCGAGTGCATCGCGGAACGTGCGTGCATCCGACCCTGTTAGATATTGGGCGGGGACAAGTGGCTGTTTGCGTTCCAGAAACTCAAGCAACAACCCATTGAACACCTCCATATTTTCGGGCGTTACAAGGAGGTCTGCGTCGTCCACTTCGGCAAGTTCGGCATTGCTCATCCCCGCGACAAAGGCTTCGGCCTGCGCGTTCGTCACCAATTCGTTGAGCACGCCACGGACATAAAGAACCGGTATGGCGATCCGAGCGGCAGACTCTACAAGCTTTTCAGGCATTGCAGCGGCATCGAACTTGTCAAGCAGCCGGACATCCCATTTGGGCTTATAACTGGCAAACAAACGGCTGCGCAGCTGGTCTCCCATCGACTTTGAAACGGCCGGATCAAGTTGCGTGGGCAGATCGGCCATCACCAAACCAGATGCCAGAACGGCCGCTTCTGATCCGAGCGCAACGGTTGCAATCCAGCCACCAAGTGTCGCCGCGACGATCACGGGGCGTCCACCCATTTGCGCCAACACCGCGCGCAAATCTTCAACATAGGATTCAAAGTCAT
>RFSU01000141.1 GCA_009923795.1 Sphingomonadaceae bacterium | reverse complement strand
AGTATTTCCGGGGTCTTGAATGCTCGAGCCCCTCACCAGCCTTAACTTTCGTGATCTTAGTGGCCTGCCTGCCGCTGGTGGGCGCGTGCGTCCAGGCACCCTTTACCGCAGTGAAGGTCCGCGAAATTTCAGCGCAGAGCAATTGGCGGAATTGCGGTCGCTGAACATCCGGGCCATCATCGATTTGCGGTCAAGCCAAGAGCGCGCGGAAGCGCCGCATGAATGGCACAATGATCACTGCCATTGGCTCGGCCTTGATGTCGAGGCCGATCTGCGCGTCTTTGGCTTTGAGGGCCGGGAACGGCTGAGCAAAGGGCCGGAGCCCGAAATTGCGATTGAAACGATGCGGGAAACCTATCGCTTCATCCCCAGATCGCTGCTTAATCACTGGCGGGCGATTGCCGAGACGCTGCTAGATGAGCGTGTTCCGGCGCTTGTGAATTGCACGGCCGGAAAGGACCGCACGGGAGTTGCCGTGGCACTTCTGCTCGAACTCGCAGGCGTTTCGCGAGAGGTTATCCTCTTGGATTATCTCGCCTCCAGCATTTTCGGGGACAACATGTTTCGCGCCGGCACGATCGAGCCTGGATTTATGGGAAGTTACGGTTTTCTTCCCAGTCCGGGACAAATTGATGCCTTGGTCGGGGTGAGGCCTGACTATCTGGAAGCAGCGTGGGACGAGGTTGATCAGGTCCATGGCGGATCGGTCCGCTATTTTGAACAGGCCGGTTTGGACGCAAAGGTGCAAGCTGCATTGCGGACCATCTTGGTGGAATGAACGACAAAGGTTCGAAGAAGGGAATATCATCATGAAGACAGGTGGCGTTATCGGATTGGGCGGGATTGGGGGCGGTGTGGCACAATGCCTGCAACGCTCTGGCCAGTTGTCGGCCATATATGATGTGCGGACGGAAGCAGCCGAAAACGTACCCGGCGCACCGGCCATGTCGGCCACGCCGCGTGATTTGGCCGCCGCGTCTGACTGTGTGCTGATCGCGGTGCTCAATGGGGCGCAGACCATCGCGGTGCTGGACGGTTCGGATGGCGTTTTGGCGGCAAACAAGCGCGGGCAGATGGTCATTCTTCTGTCGACTATTTCGATGACTGACCTTGCCACATCGCAAAAGCTGTGTGCCGATGCGGGTGTGACGCTCATCGATTGTGGTGTCACCAATGGGCCGAAATCTGGTCAGAACGGCCTTATTTGTTTGGCGGGCGGCACAGATGCCGACCTCGCTGCGGCCAAGCCGATCTTTGACGGGTTTGCCGGGCAAGTTATCCATATGGGCGGGCCGGGCGCTGGCATGGCGGCGAAAATTGCACGCAACACGACCTATTTCGGCTGTATTCGTGCTGGCTTTGAAGGTGCGGTCATCGCGCGCAACTATGGCGTTGATCTGGGGCAGCTGCGTCAGGCTCTGTCCGGCGACCCCAATGGCGGCGGCGGACTTGAAGGTGCGCTGGCCATGGCGGTCCGGCCCGACGCGGCTGGCAATGAACAGGAAACGGGTGTCCGCAACTATTTCATGAACTTGATGATTAAGGACCTTGAGGTTGCCATCGAAGAAGCCGCCAAGTTCGGCGCACGCCTGCCTATGGTCGAACTGATCCGCGACAATGCGCTGTCCACGTCCGGGCTTGAACATCCGATGGGCCAGCCACTTTGACACGAGAAGGATGAACTGATGAGCGAAAAGAATTGGGAAAAGGGCCTTGAAGTGTTCGACGCTGTTTATGGCCCGGGCACGTCCGAAATGGTGAAGCCGTTCAAGGCCTCGCCATTCAATCAGGAAATTGTCGGCAATCAGTTCGCCAATTTGTGGGGGAATGACGCCTTCACCATCCGCGAGAAGCGGCTGATGGTGCTGGGGGCGACGGCGATGCTTGGGCGGCAAGATCTGGTGGAAATCCAGATGACCGGCGCGCTGACCAATGGCGAGTTCACTGATGAACAGCTGGAACAGATTCCGCTCTTTCTACTCTTTTACGCAGGGGCTGGGAATTGCACCGCGCTGTTCCGGGGCATCGAGGCCGCGAAAGCGCGGATTGCCGCTGCAAAGGACGAATGACGATGCGCGCGCTCGCCCGTCTCCCGCTAGATGCCTCTGCTTTCGCTGCCAAATATGGCCCATGGGTTGTCATTGCGGGCGCATCCGAAGGAACGGGCGAATGTTATGCGCGCGAACTCGCGGCCATGGGGCTCAACTTGGTTCTGGTCTCGCGCCGGAAGGACGCGTTGGTGGCTTTGGGAGAGGCGCTGAACGCGGCACATGGCATTGAATATCGCGCGGTGGTGCAGGACCTGACTGAGGATGGCGCTGGTCTCGCGATCGTGCAGGCTGCTGCTGATCTGGATGTCGGGCTCTATATCTCCAACGCCGGGGCCGATAATTTCGCACGCTTCTTTGAAGACGGCACAGCGGGCGCACATCGCCTGGTGCGGATGAACATCGTCACATTGGTGGATGCCTCAAACGGCTTTGGCCAGCGCTTTCTGGAGCGGGGCAAGGGTGGCCTGATCATCATGGCGTCGGGCGCGGGGTTGGGCGGACAGCCCAATCTGGCGATGTATTCTGCCACCAAAGCGTTCGAGATCAGTTTCGGGGAGTCGCTTTGGGCGGAATATGCCGAGCGCGGCATTGATGTGATTGCAGTCGCCGCGCCGATGATGGCGACGCCCATGTTGCTGCGCACTGTGCCAGAAGGCTTTGATATCTCGTTTGCCTATGAACCGGCAGATGTAACGCACAATGCACTTGCGGGCCTGCTGGCGGGTGAACCGATCCAGATCGTCCCCGACGGCCCGGGCCAGGAAAAGCAGCCGCAAGTGGAGGCTGATCGTAAGGCGCGGCTGGTGGGCTTCGTCGAATTCAACAAGCAATTTGCCAAAGGATAAAGATGATGGGTCGTTTGCAGGGCAAGGTTGCAATTGTAACGGGCGGGGGGGGCGGTATCGGCTCTGCGGTCGCGCGGCGCATGGTATCTGAGGGCGCAAAGGTCGCCATTGCAGACGTGTTTTTGGACGCGGCCAAGGCGGCTGCGGAACCGTTGGGCGTTTCCGCTCTTGCCGTCCAGTTTGACGCACTTGATCCCACCGCGGTGGAGGCTATGGTGGAAACGACCGTCAGCCATTTCGGGCGGCTCGACATTCTTCACAACAATGCGGCTATGACGGACCCGTCCAAACATCCGCTGGACACAGATGCCGTGACCATCCCCATCGAGATTTGGGACGAAATCATCGACATCAACCTGCGCGGCTACTTGCTCGGGTGCAAGTACGCAATACCGCACATGGTGAAAGGCGGCGGCGGATCGATCATCAACACCGCTTCGAACAGCGGTACGGCGGGTGATCTGGCGCGCATCGCTTATGGTGCGTCCAAAGGCGCGATCATCACCATGACAAAATACATCGCGACCCAGCATGGCAAGCAGAACATCCGCTGCAATTCTGTCGCGCCCGGCGTGGTGCTGACAGAGGCATTGGACAAGACCGTTCCTGGCCTGAAGGACATCATCAAGCGCCATATCCTTACGCCCGAATTCGGCACGCCGGATGATATCGCTGCACTCGTTGCGTTTCTGGCTTCGGATGAAAGTCGATACATCACCGGAGAGAATATCTCCATTTCCGGCGGCGGGCTGATCCACCAGCCGCATTATGCCGATCTGATGGACTTCATGGCAAAGGCGCTCGCTTGATGAGTGCGCCGCTGACCGTTGCGGGGCTAGAGGCTGCTGCGCGGGAAACCACCGGCCTTAGCGACTTTGGACCAGATACCGGCTGGCGCGAAGGGTTTGAACGGCTTGTTGCAGCAGTCGAGGCCATGGCACCGAACGATCAGCTCCGCCATCTCGCCACACATAACATCGTGGGGCAATTGTCCACCCGGTTGCGTTTAGTGGAGGATGACCGGAACTATCCCGAGATAGCGGCACAGGATGTCGGAACGCCGCTTATTGTCATCGGATTGCCGCGCACAGGCACGACGATCAGCTATGATCTGCTTTGCCTAGACCCAGAGGCGCGCAGCCCGCGTGAATGGGAATGGTACATCCCTTGGCCGCCTACCGAAGTTTCCACCTTTGACAGCGATCCGCGCATCGCCACTGTGCAGGCCAAATATGACATGTGGCTGCAAAACGCGCCGCAGCTGCTCGATATTCAGCGGTTCGACTGCACCCAGCCAGGTGAATGCAACCACGGGATGCAATATCATTTTGGCAGCACGAATTTTCCGGCCGAACTGGGCGTGCCGGATTTCGCCGGCTGGCTGCGGGATTGCCCCGTGGAAGGGCAGTATAGATCTCACAAGCGCCTTCTCCAGAACTTCCAGTGGAAGGGGCCACAAGGCCGCTGGACTTTGAAATCGCCGCAACATCTGTTCGACTTGCCGGCGCTGCTGGACGCCTATCCCGGTGCAATGTTGGTCTGGACCCATCGCGATCCAGCACTTACCTTTTCGTCCTTGTCGAGCTTCATTGCAGGTTTTCTTGCGGCTTTTGGCGGAGACAAGGATAAAGCAGCTATCGGCCGCGATGTGGTGGACACATGGATTGCGGGCATGAACCGCGCCCTTGCCGCACGCGAAAATCCGAAGATTGAAAGCCGCATCATAGACCTTGCCCACAAGGACGTGGTCGCCGATCCCAAAGCGGCGATTCAGCGCATTTACGACAAATTCGGCCTGACATTTTCGGAAACACATAAGGCGCGCATCGAACAGTTCCTGAAAGACAATCCCGCTGCCAAGCGCATGGGCAAGCACAAGCATACGCCCGAGCAATATGGCATCGACGTGGACGAGGTGCGGGCCCGGATGGCCGAGTATTACGACCGCTTCGGTCATTTTCTGGGGAGGCCCGCATGAGCGTATTGGACAGGTTTCGCCTGGATGGCCGCACGGCTATCCTGACTGGCGTTGGTCCCGGCGTTGGCGAGCATGTGGCCAAGGCCTTTGCCGAGCTTGGCGCGAATGTGGTCATTTCCGCCCGTTCGCAGGATCGGCTGGACCGGATCGCGCGTGAGATCAACGACGCTGCCGGTGGGCGCGCTTTGGCTGTGCCAGCAGACGCAGGGGAAAAGGCGGATCTAGAAAATCTGGTCGCCAAGGCCCGGGAGTCCTTTGGACCCATACATATCGTCTTCAACAATGCCGCCGCCGGCGTGGTCTATGCCCATGATGGCGGGCTTTGGGCGAACACGGATGAGATTTGGAAAACGGCCATGGATGTCAATGTGCTGGCAACCTGGCGGCTGGCCGAACTGACCAAGTCGGATATGTCGGCGCATGGTAAAGGCGTGATCATCTCCGTGCAAAGCTGTGGCGGCTTTACGCCCATCCCGCCCGCTGTGGCTTATGGCGTGAGCAAGGCGGCGCTGGCGTTCCTGACACGCTCGCTTGCCAAAGCGCTGGCACCGCACACTCGGGTTAATGCGCTCTGCGTTGGCTCTATGAGCCCAGATGGGCAGGAGGCTGAGATTCACAAGGGGCTGGGGCTCGCTGAGCGAAACGCGATCAAGCGGTTTGGCGCAGCGGACGAAGCGGTGGGTGCGGCGATCCTGCTCGCGTCGGACGCATCAAGCTACACTACTGGCAGCACGGTCTTCGTGGAAGGTGGCCGCGTTGGCACCATAGCATGACCAATCCGCTTTTCACCCAAGATCAGGAGTTTGCCGAGAAGCTGGCGCTGCGCCTGATCGAACGGGCGGATGTGCGGTCGACGCGCGAAACCGTGCGGCGGATGATGAAGACCGATCCGGTTGCGGGGACGCCGGATGGATCGTTGATGCTCGATAACGCTCTCGACCAATGGGTATTGGCGCTCGCCATGCGCGAGGCGAATGGAGACACTGCCGCGCCGACAGTGGTATGGAGCGTCTCCAACACGCCGCGTTACTGGTTTGGCCATGTGTATCATGGGGCGGCGGTTGCGGTGGACAATCCCGACAATTTTAATCGTGAA
>RFSU01000015.1 GCA_009923795.1 Sphingomonadaceae bacterium | reverse complement strand
GCAGGCCCAAAGTCGCCAAGGGCCGCCGGAGCAATCGTCCACCGGGAAAGGGGCGGGCGGGAAGGCCAGACAGCACATCAAATTGGGCTGCTGTGCCCGCTACAGCCTCTGCCATCACTTCTCCTGCAAGGGTGGTGATCAACGCGCCGTGGCCGGAAAATCCGTGGGCGTAAAACACATCAGCTTGCCGCCCAATATGGGGCAGTCGGTTCATGCTCACGGCCACCGCGCCACCCCAACGATAAGCAATCGGCGCGCGCGCGGCCTGCGGGAAGACCCGGGCCAGATGGCGCTGGACAAAGCGGTCAATATCGCGCGGTGGGCGCGCGACATAAGCCTCGCCTCCGCCAAAGATCAGGCGTTTATCGGCAGACAGGCGGAAATAATTGAGTACGAAGCGGCTGTCGGCAACGGCGGCATCGCTGGGCAAGAGCGCATCTGCATCTTCCAGAGGCTCGGTTGCGATATTATAGTTCATGATGGGAATGGTGTAGCGGCCAAGCGCGGGCGACAGATCGGCCATCCAAGCATCGGTTGCCAATATGGCATGCCGGGCCTGCACCCGCGCCATTGACGTTTCCACCTCAACGCCTGCTTTTTGCGAGATGCGTAAAGCGGGGGAGGTTTCATAGATGCGCACACCCGCTGTCCGGGCCGCATCGGCCAGCCCGAGCGCATAGTTGAGCGGGTGAAAATGCCCGCCCTTGGGATCATAAACCCCGCCATGATAGCCATCAGCCCGAATGTGCTGGCCCATGTCCGAAGGCGATATGCACTGGGCCTCATGCCCATAATGACGTGCCAGCCAATCTGCCTCAGCGCGCATTGCATCAAAATGGGCGGGCTTAACCGCAGCCTCCAAATGGCCGGATTTCAGATCGCAATGGATGTTGTGGCGGGCAATACGGTTCCAGACGCGGTCGCGTGCACCATAAGAAAGCTCGAAGATCGCCTTGGCTCTGTCTTGACCAAGTTCGGCTTCAATCTCGCGCATGGACCAGCGCAGGCCGGGGATGAGTTGCCCGCCATTGCGGCCAGACGCGCCAAAGCCAATTGTCTCTGCCTCCAGCAGAACAACATCAAACCCCTTTTCCGCACAAGCAAGCGCTGCGGAGAGGCCGGTAAAGCCGCCGCCAATGACAACAATATCGCAGCTCAGATCGCCCTTGGCTGCTTCGGCCTCTGGGGCCAAATTGGCCGTGGCGGCATAATAGCTGTGGTTCAGCGGGTCGGCCACATCAGACGCGGAGCAACAAATGCTCACGCTCCCAAGAACTGATCACCGATTGATAGTTGAACAGCTCACATTCCTTAATCGCGTAGAAGACTTCAAAGAAGTCCTCACCCAGCAACTGCTTCACGGGCTTGCAGTGAGAAAAGCGGTCGAGCGCCCCTTCCAGTGTGCGGGGCAATGTCCGGGCGCGATTATAGGCGCTGCCGGATATGCTCTTGGGCGGCAGCATCCGCTCCACCATGCCGATATAGCCGCAGATGAGCGACGCGGCGATGGCGAGATAGGGGTTGCTGTCCGCCCCCGGAAGCCGGTTCTCAATTCGCCGGTTGGCCGCGTTGGAAACGGGCACGCGCAGGCCGCAGGATCGATTATCGGTGCCCCATTGGACATTTATCGGCGCATCGCTATCGGGCCGCATCCGGCGAAAGCTGTTCACATTGGGCGCAAAAAGTGGGGTCACCTGTGGCAGCAAACGCGCAAGGCCAGCAATATAGCTGCGGAACAACACGCTATCCTTTCCAGATGCTGTGCTGAAAATATTCTTGCCCGTTTCTAGGTCGAGAACGGATTGGTGAATATGCATGGCACTGCCGGGCTGGTCGCTCATCGGCTTGGCGAGGAAGGTTGCATAAACGCCGTGCTGCAGCGCCACTTGCCGCACCAGCCGTTTAAACAGCAACACCTCATCCGCAAGCTTGAGCGGATCGCCATGAAGGAAGTTCACCTCCAGCTGGGCGGCGCCCGATTCATGGATCATCGTGTCGATGTTGATCCCGGCTTTCTCGCACCATTCATAGGTATGCTCGATAATGTCTTCAAACTCGTTGAGCGCCTCTAGCCCATAGGGCTGGCTGGCGGTTTCCGGTCGGCCGGATCGGCCCGTGGGCGGCACGAGTGGAAAATCCGGATCGACATTTTGCGACACGAGGTAAAACTCCACCTCAGGCGCGATCACGGGTTTCCAGCCGCGATCGGCGAAGAGCTTCAAAACTTTCTTCAGGATCATGCGCGGCGCAATGGCGACTGGCAGACCATCTTTGGTGAAGGCATCTGCAATCACATAGGCGGTCGGCGTGGCAAATCCGGGCGCTTCGCGGATTGTATCTGGATCGGGCACCATGACCTGATCGGGATCATATTCAGGGACGATATGGCCAATCCCCTCGGGATATTCGCCATTGATCGTGACTGTAAAAATACTGCCGGGAATGCGGAGGGTGCCATCCTTGACGCTGGAGAGAAACTTGGATGCAGGCAGCACTTTGCCGCGCTGCACCCCGTTCATGTCAGGGACAATGCATTCAACCTCACTAACGCCATGTTCTGCGATCCAGGACGCGAGATTGGTCGGCATGATTTGTCTGTGCGCGCAGGCGCGCACCCTCCTTAAGGTCTGAAAAGCTTAGAAGGCTTTGCTGATAGAGAAAAGCGCCGTTCCTTTGGCCAAGGAACTTCCCTGTGTCCGGGCGGTATCGATATATTTGACACCGATCACAAACCCATTGCCGCCATCAACATCCGCACCGATGGACCAATCGCGCTTGCTATCGCCAAAAGCGCCGTCTTCAATGCCGAACGACCCGTTGAGCGTGATGATATCGCCAAGCGGGTGGGTGGCGGCCATGCCGACATAGATATTGTCTTGGTTGCCAATATTATCTTGGCTGGGCGCATAAGCGACGCTCACGGTTACATTGCCACTGCCGATTGCCGTTCCAACAGAGCCAAAGAGTTCGGCATAATCATATTCCGACGCGCCGGGATAAATATAATAAATGCCGCCTGCATTCAGGGTCAGGCCACCGACCTCTTTGGACAGGCCGATTGTCGCATCAATTTCAATATCGTCGCCATCATTGTTGGCGATGTTGGATCCCCATAGAGATGCGTAAAGGCCCGATTCATGGCTCACGGTCAGCGACGGCTGGATGGCTGGATCGCCATCGCTCAGCGAGACACCGCGAAAACGATAGTCTGTCACGCCCGCGATGGAAAAGCTGATGTCGATTGGGCCGGTTTCTTCTTCCTGTGCCAAAGCAGGTGTTGCGGCCAGAAGGGCCGGGAGAGCAAGCGAGGCAAGTGCCATCTGACGAAGTGTTGCGCGCATATCTGTTTCCTTTTTCACTCTGGGAGAACCGCTCAGCCATTGTGGCGAAAAGAAACGCAAAATCCATTCCCCCTGGGGTGTATTTCGCAACATCTGTGACAAATTTGTCAATGCATCATCGCAGAAAAGAAAAAGGGCGACCCCATTGGGGCCGCCCTTTAATTCTTGCGAAAGAGCGAAGCTTACTTAACTTCGACCTGTGCGCCAGCACCTTCAAGCTGAGCCTTGATCTTGGCGGCTTCATCCTTGTTGATGCCTTCCTTGATCGCCTTCGGAGCGGCTTCCACCAGCGCCTTGGCTTCGGTCAGGCCGAGACCAGTGATGGCGCGGACTTCCTTAATGACAGCGATCTTGTTGCCGCCATCACCGTTCAGGATGACGTCAAATTCAGTCTGCTCTTCAGCAGCAGCGGCAGCGCCACCAGCAGCAGGAGCTGCAACAGCAACAGCGGCAGCAGCCGAAACGCCCCACTTTTCTTCCAGAAGCTTAGCGAGATCCGCTGCTTCCAAAACAGTGAGAGCCGAAAGGTCGTCAACGAGCTTGTTCAAATCAGCCATTTTATGTCTCCAATGTGCGGGCCTGTGCCCGCCTAAAAGTTAGTTAAGTGTCAAAATTAGGCGGCTTTGGCGGCATATGCGCCAAAAACACGCGCCAGCTGTGCCGCCGGTGCGCCGACAACCTGAGCAACCTTCGTCGCGGGTGCCTGTACAAGGCCCACGATCTTGGCGCGCAGTTCATCCAGCGACGGAAGCGATGCCAGAGCCTTCACGCCGTCTGCATCCAGGACTTGCGACCCCATTGCGCCACCGACGACTTCCAGCTTGTCGGTCGTCTTGGCGAATTCGACGATGATCTTGGCAGCTGCGACCGGATCGATCGAAGTGCCAAGGGCCGTCGGGCCGGTCAGCAAATCGCTGATCCCGGCATAGGGCGTGTCCATGGAAGCAAGCTTGGCGAGTCGGTTCTTAGCGACCTTATAACTGCCGCCGGCCTCACGCATCTTCGTACGGAGCTCGGTCGATTGCGCGACCGTCAGCCCCAGATTGCGGGTGACAACAACCACCCCAACCTCGTTGAAGACACTCTTGAGCTCGGTGACAGCATCGGCCTTTTGAGCACGATCCATGCCATTCTCCTTCAACATTCGGTCTGCGGCCCATCCGCAAACCGGGTGATCTCGCACCGCCCGAAAGCGGCACGACATCCTTTGTCCGTGGGGAATGGCAGTCCCACCATTGGAGAGACTGAGTAAATCCATGTCCCCGTCTCGGCAGGCCATTAAGAAGGGCGTTTTCCCTTCACCTGCTGTCTCGGACGGTCGAACCAGCCCAAGGGCTGGTTCAGTCTTGCAAGGGATGCCCGAAGGCAGCCCTTGCAAAATTCAAATTAGGCGACGCCGATTTCGGCGACGTCCAGACGAATGCCCGGGCCCATGGAGGAGCTGATCGCCGCCTTGCGCAAATACTTGCCCTTAGCACCCGATGGCTTCGCCTTGATCACAGCATCGACCAGCGCATTAAAGTTGGCGCGCAAATCCGCTGCCGGGAACGACGCTTTGCCGATACCCGAATGGATGATGCCAGCCTTTTCAACGCGATATTCAACCTGGCCGCCCTTGGCGTCCTTGACGGCCTGCGCCACGTTCGGCGTCACAGTGCCAAGCTTGGGGTTCGGCATCATGCCCTTGGGACCCAGGATCTTTGCGACGCGGCCAACAAGGCCCATCATGTCCGGGCTCGCAATGCAGCGGTCAAAATCAATATTGCCGTTGGTGATGGCGTCGATCAGGTCTTCCGCGCCGACAACATCTGCACCAGCTGCACGGGCTTCTTCAGCCTTTGCATCCTTTGCAAATACAGCAACACGCACCGTCTTGCCCGTGCCCTTGGGCAGCGAGACAACACCACGAACCATCTGGTCAGCATGGCGGGGGTCAACGCCCAAGTTCAGCGCGACTTCAATCGTCTCGTCAAACTTGGCTGTCGCATTCGACTTGATCAGCGCGATGGCTTCATCAACGCCGTACAATTTTTCGCGGTCAACCACGGTGGCGATCGTCTTCGCCTTTTTGCTCTGGAACGCCATGGATTATCCCTCCACCACTTCGAGGCCCATCGAACGGGCAGAGCCCTCGATGATGCGCGTTGCAGACTCAATATCGTTCGCGTTCAGATCCTTCATCTTGGTCTGCGCGATTTCCGACAGTTTCGGCATAGAGATGGTGCCGATTACGGACTTGCCCGGCTCCTTCGATCCCTTGTCCAGCTTGGCGGCTTTCTTGATGAGGTAAGAGGCCGGCGGCGTCTTCGTCACAAAAGAAAAGCTGCGATCTGCAAACACCGTGATCACGGTTGGAATCGGCATGCCCTTTTCAAGCTCGCTCGTCGACGCGTTGAACGCCTTGCAGAATTCCATGATGTTCACACCGCGCTGACCCAAAGCTGGGCCAATTGGCGGTGAGGGATTGGCGGCGCCCGCAGGCACCTGGAGCTTGATATAGCCCTCAATCTTCTTTGCCATTGTTACTCACTCTCTTTCAAGTTGAGCGGTACAAACGGGGTGGCCCCCTCCCGCAGTTTTTTGATCTTACCGAAATAAGATCATTCAATGCCTAAAAGGCATTATTTCATGCGTTCGACCTGTTCAAACTCAAGTTCGACAGGCGTCGGACGCCCAAAGATCGACACAGAAACCTTGACCCGGCCCTTATCGAAATCAAGTTCTTCAACAAGGCCGTTAAAGCTTGCAAACGGCCCTTCCAGAACTTTGACCTGATCGCCAATTTCATAGTCGACGCGAATCTGCTGCTTGGGTGCGGCAGCGGCTTCAGCCTTGGTGTTCAGGATTCGTGCGGCTTCAGCTTCGCTAATGGCCTGCGGCTTGCCGCTGGATCCCAAAAAGCCGGTCACTTTCGGCTGATTCTTGATGAGGTGATACACGTCATCATTCATCTTCAGCTTGGCAAGGACATAGCCGGGGAAGAACTTGCGTTCGGACTGCACCTTTTTGCCGCGCCGAATTTCGGTCAAGGTTTCCGTCGGCACTTCGACGGCATCCACAAGTGCTTCAAGGCCCAGACGCTGGGCATCGGCGAGGACGGCGTCGCGCACCTTGTTTTCAAAGCCCGAATAGGCGTGGATGATGTACCAACGTGACATGCGCGTCTTCTTTTCTATCGTCAGGAAGCGAGAGCGAGCAGCGATTTGACGATCCAGCTGAACACCGAATCAACGCCCAGGAAAAACACGGCCAAGATCGACGTCATGATGATGACCATCACGACGGTGACTCCCGTCTCACGACTGGTCGGCCAAGAGACTTTGCCTGTCTCCGCGCGCACCTGCCGGATAAATTCACTTGGGTTGGTCTTTGCCATGAACCCGATTCCATCCTTAAACCACGGTTTCCCAACAGGTTCGCGGCCGGAGAACCGGCTAATTCGAACACCCTCATGTTAGGATTGCGCCGCGTTTAGTCCGCTTTCCTTGGAAAAGCAAGCGGTGCTTGGGGGGTTTCAGGCCTTTTCAGGCCCAGCGATCCAGCCGCCTATTCGGGCTGTGATTCGCGATACTGGCAGGAGCGGAGGGACTCGAACCCACGGCCCTCGGTTTTGGAGACCGATGCTCTACCAACTGAGCTACACTCCTATGGCCAGAGGGGCGCGCATAGCGAAGCTGCCCCAAAGGCGCAAGCGCGCTGTACCAATTCTGTAGCGGTCAGGCCGCCAGCGAATAGGGCTGCAGCTCTCCGGACAGATACAGGCTGCGGGCCTTGGCGCGGCTGAGTTTGCCAGAGCTGGTGCGCGGAAGCGAGCGTGGCGGCACCAGTTCAACAACACAGGTCATGCCCGTAATCGCGCGCACCTTATCACGGATCGCATCGCGCAGCTTGGTGCGCTCAACCTCATCAATTGTGCGGCAATGCACCAGAACCGCAGGTGATTCTTCACCGCCCGGTGTGGTGATGGAAAAGGCGGCGATATCGCCCTGCTTAAAACCGGGGAGCTGCTCAACCGCCCATTCAATGTCTTGGGGCCAATGGTTTTTGCCATTGATGATGATCATGTCCTTGGCGCGGCCAACGACATAGAGATATCCGTCGGACAGATAGCCCATATCGCCGGTATTCAGCCACCCATTTTGGAGGCAGGCAGCCGTCGATTCGGGGTCGCGATAATAGCTGTGCATCAGCGACGGTCCGGCCGTCCAAACCTGCCCAATCTGCCTATCGGGGAGCTGTGCTCCATCCTCTCCACGGATTTCGAGTGACATGTCACGACACGGCTTGCCGCAATTGACGATGGCCCGATAGCGTTGCGGCCGGTCACCCGGCCAAACTTCGCCCGACAATTCCGATTCTTCAACCAACTCAACGCGAATGCCTTCGCCCGGCGGCATGATTGTGACCGCCAAAGTCGCTTCGGCAAGGCCATAGCTCGGCGCAAATGCTTTGGCGCTGAAACCGGCTTGGTGAAAGGCATCGACAAAGGATTGCATGACATCGGGGCGGATCATGTCCGCACCATTGCCTGCAAGCCGCCAGCCCGTCAGGTCGAAACGTTCCGTCACCTGCGTCTGGCTAGAGATGCGCCGGGCGCAAATGTCATAGCCAAAGGTGGGCGAATAGCTGATCGAGGTCGATCCCGCGCGCGTATTGCGCGTGACAAGATCAAGCCAGGCAAGCGGGCGCCGCGCAAAATCTTCGGTCTTCATATAATCGGCCGACACTTGATTGGCGACGACCGAGAGGAAGCAGCCGACCAGCCCCATGTCATGATACCAAGGCAGCCAGGACACGCACCGGTCGCTCTCCACCACTTCCATGCCATGGCTATGTGCGGCCAGATTATTGAGCAGGGCATTGTGTGTGACGGCGACGCCATGCGGAAAGCGGGTCGAACCGCTGGAATATTGAAGATAGGCAATATCATCTGTGCTGGCCGTATGCAGCGGGGCTTCCGGCGCTGCGCGGCTGCCAAAGTCTTCCCAGCTGATCGCTTCTGCGCCGACAGTTTTGGCGGCATCGGGTGCCATCGCCTCAAGGCTGGCGGGGTAGATCAGCATTTTGGGCTGAGCACTTTGCATCTGCACGGCCAGCTGATCGACATAGGAATCGCGCCCGCCAAATGAAGTTGGCAGCGGCAAAGGTACGGGCCAAGCACCCGCATAAATTGTGCCGAAAAACAAAGCTGCAAATTCGGGTGATGTTTCGGCGATCAGGGCAATCCGATCTTCCGGCTTTACGCCGTGCGCGATCAGCCGATAGGCCATCGCCAGCGCGTCCGTGCGCAATTCCGAATAGGGATAGGGCCGGGCAAGCGTGCCGCGAGGATCATGAAAATTAAGCCCCCGATTGCCGCGCGCGGCATAATCCAAAGCTTCGCCAAGCGTGGCAAAGTCTGAAAAACGCCGGGGCAAATCATCCCGCGTTGCAGTGGCGCTCAGCGCCGGGGCGGGCCGGTCAAGAATGTCCTGCACGGTGCATCCCCTAAAAACGAATTGGCACAGGCCAGGCCATGCGCTCATGATACCAAATAGGCATAAAGCCTGCGGCTTCATCCCTGCGAACATTTCCAATTGCCGCTGACTATGGCACAAATTGGGCCGGAAGAAACCTATGGCACATCCAATCGCACGAAAACCGCTTGATCGCCCGCAGCTTCGGGACATGGCTTTGGCCTATGTCGGGCGCTATGCGACAACCCGGGCCAAGCTGGCATCCTATCTTGGCCGCAAGCTTCGGGAGCGGGGCTGGGCGGACACCGAAACCAGCGAGGCACTTGCGGTTGAGGCGATTGTTGCGGCCATGGTCGCCAATCATTTTGTGGATGATCGGGCCTATGCCGATATGAAAGCGCAAGGCATGTCGCGGCGCGGCTATGGCCCGCGCCGGGTGCAACTTGCCCTTTCTGCCGCCGGAATTGAAGCCGAAGACATGGATGACGCGCTTGAAGGGGCGCGGCAGGATCAGGAGGCCGCGGCTCTTGCCTTTGCAAAGCGACGGCGCATCGGGCCGTTTTCGCGCGAAGCTGCTGATCAAAAGCAGCGTGAAAAGGCCTTTGCCGCAATGTTGCGGGCCGGGCATGACTATGCCGTTGCGCGACGTATTCTTGATTTACCCCCTGAACTTGTTCACACTATCGACACTGGGTTGGATGAAGAGGGGTGGGCGTCGTAACGCATTCTGGCGCCGTCTTTTTTTGACCATTTGGATTTATGGGGCGCGCACATGCGGGGATGGTTCACAATCGCACTGAAAAAGGGTCAAGAGTGACGGCGGATCCGCACAATGGAGCCACGCCGGAACCACTGGACCCGACGCGCTCTTTTAGCGGCTATGTGAAGTGGTTCGATTCGACCCGTGGCTTTGGGTTCATCATCCCGGACGATGGCGACATTGGCGATGTCCTGCTGCATTTTTCGGTGCTGCGCGATCATGGTCGCCGGACTTTGCCCGAAGGCGCGCAGGTCGTTTTTCAGGCAGAGCTTGGCCCGCGCGGGTTGCAGGCCACACGGTTAATCTCGTTTGATCTGACAACGGCAATCGTGCCAGAGGCGGCCGAGCGCGCACTGCCGCGCCGCGCCCGTGAATTGGCACCCGACCAATTGGCATCGGCCAGCCCTTTTGAGCCAGCGACGGTCAAATGGTTCAATCGCCCCAAAGGCTATGGATTTCTGGTCCGCGGGTCGGATGGCAGCGACATTTTTGTGCATATGGAAACCATGCGGCGCGCGGGCATCATCGATGTCCTTCCCGACGAACCGGTTGAGGTGCGGCTGGTGGACAGTGATCGCGGCCTCTTGGCCATTGAGGTAAAAAGCCCATGATGATGTTGCGTGCACTGCTTGCCTTGATGTTGCTCCTGCCCGCCGCCTGTCAGGCGGCAGAGCGTCCGGCTCTGTCTGAAAATGGGCTGGCCCTTATTCCGCTGACCATCACGACCGCTGAGGGCAAAAGCCATCGCTTCACGGTCGAAGTTGCTGCAACCGAAGCGCAGCAGGCACGCGGGCTGATGTTCCGCGCGACCTTGGTCCCGGATGCCGGCATGATCTTCCCCATGTCGCCGCCGCGCTATGCCAGCTTTTGGATGAAGAATACGGTGATTCCGCTCGATATGATCTTCATCCGGGCCGATGGCCGCATCGCCCGTATTGCGGCGGAAACGACGCCCTTTTCGCTTCTCCCCGTTGACTCAGGCGAGCCTGTGGCCGCGGTGCTGGAACTTGCAGGCGGCCGAGCCGCGCAGCTTGGGCTTGCAGAAGGTGATAAGGTCGTCTGGAAACGCCGATAGCCGCGCGCGCGGCGTTGCATCGCGCGCATGAAAGTCGTATCGGCGCGCTCATGGGCGTATTCAAAAACATCTTCACATGGTGGGAAGGGCAGACCTTCGGCACTTGGCTTAACACCCGGATGAACGGCAATCGCATTGGCGAGGATGCTGTCGGGAATGTCTATTTTCAGGCGCGCAAGCCAGAGCCGGATGGCCGCTATCGCCGGTGGGTGACCTATCAGGGCAGCAATGATGCCAGCCGCATTCCGCCCGAATGGTTCGGATGGCTCCATAATACGCATGACGCAGCGCCCACTGAGGATGCGCCTCCGGCCCATGCTTGGGAAGCGCCGGCCTTGCCCAATTTAACGGGCACGCCATTGGCCTATCGCCCGAAAGGCGCGCTCGAGGCCGGTGGCAAGCGCGCGGCCGCAACGGGCGATTATGAACCCTGGAGCCCGGACGCCGCGTGAAGCCCGTCATTGCCTGGACAGGCCTGATCCTCTTGGGCGGGCTTGTCGCCTGGCAGGCGGCTGAGGCATTGCAAGACGGCGCGGCGGCGAACAGTACCGCCCCGCCGGATGCGCCGATCTTGGCAAAGCCGCCTGCCGCGCAATCTGGCCCCAAATCCCCTCCCCTGTCGGAGAATCGGGCGGCGACTCCAATGGCGGAGCGCAGTGCAACACTGGGCGTGCTCAATAAGCGCAACGGCCTGTCGCGCGATCTGGTGATGAAGCCGGGTCAGGCGGTGCGCCTAGGGGATTTGGTTGTGCGTCTGCGCGCCTGTGAAGAAACAGCGCCTTGGGAGCCTGAGAAATGGACGGGCGCTTTTGTGCAGGTCATCACGCGGGAAAACCGGGTCGTTTGGCGCAAGATTTTTTCCGGTTGGCTTTATAAAGAAAGCCCCTCGCTCAATATTGTTGAGCATCCAATTTACGATGTTTGGGTTAAGGCCTGCAAAATGCGCCATGCCGATGTTGGCCCGTCAACGATCATCGCACGTGGCGGCGCATCCGGGTCTGGCAATGCATCGAGCGCCCCCAAATCCGCCGAGGCTGAGGCGGCCGCGCCGCCAGTTGAAACTGCTGAGCCGAGCACTGCCGAATAGGCTTTTTTATCAATTTCGACTGCGCCAAGAGAGTGGAGGTGCGCAGTTTGGAATTGGCAATCTAACAGTGTAAAACCGCCAACACGCAGTCGCGCAACCAGATGGGCGAGCGCGACTTTTGAGGCATCGGTGCGCCTGCTGAACATGCTTTCGCCAAAAAAGGCCCGACCCAGCGACACGCCATAAAGCCCGCCGACCAAGTCTCCATCCGCCCATGTTTCAATCGAATGGGCATGGCCGATCGCGTGCAGGCCGAGCATCGCCTCCTCAATCTGACGATTAATCCACGTGTCCGGTCGGTTTTGCGCTGGTGCTGCGCAAAGCTTTAGAACCTGTCCAAAAGCGGCATTCAAACTTGTTTCATATCTGCCAGACTTCAGCGTCTTGCGCAGCGATCGGGAGAGATGAAAACCCTCCAGCGGCAAGATGGCCCTTTTCTTTGGCTCGACCCAATAAACGTCTGGCGCATCGCGATCATCAGCCATGGGGAAAATGCCCATGGCATAGGCATTGAGGAGCAGATTAAGATCGATCCGATCCGTCATTTTTGGAGGCACGCCCGCCAGTTCAGGACGCAAGGCCCTTCACCCATGCCGTGAGGTCGGCGGCGCTCCGGTCTGGCACTTCCTCCATCGGGATATGACCGACCTTGGGATAGATGATCAGCTTTGACCCCGGCAAATTCTTATGAAACCACTGGGCAGAGCTGACAGGGATCAGATTATCCTCTGCCCCCCAAAGGATCAGCACGGGGGCCTTAATTTTTGCTAATTGCGCAGGCGTTACTGGGCGGGACTTTTGGGCAGCGGCAAAGCGCAGCATCGTTGCCTGGCGATTGCCGGGATAACGGTTGAGCTCCCAATATCGATCTACCATCTGGGGCGTGATGATTGCGGCATTGCTGATCGAGGTTTTCAGGCTCGATTCAAACATCGCACGCGGCATGATCACGCGGGCAAATTCTTTGATGATGGGCATGCGCGCAATGCGAAAGCCAATAGGGGCATTGCGAGAGGCGGCATTTGGCGCGCCAGCTGCATCGACCAATACAAGCCCTGCAACCTTATCGGGATGGGCCAGCGCATAGGTCCAGGCAACACCGCCGCCCATGGAATTTCCGGCAATAATGGCGCGTGAGATCCCCAGTTTTTGCATCACCTGATCGACGACAGCTGCATAGCTAGAATAATCATAAACGCCGCTCGGATTGATGCCTGTTAGGCCATGGCCCGGCAAGTCAAGCGATATGACGCGATATTGATCTTGGAGGCGGGCCACCCAAGGCTCCCATGTATGGAGTGACGCATTGGACCCGTGAATAAGGATGACCGCTTGCCCGTCGCGCGGGCCTTGGTCGCGCACATGGACGGTTAAACCGGGGGATAGGGTGAGGAATTGCGAGGGCGCGCTGCCATATTTGGCCCGCATCTCAACAGGGTCGGTGTCGGGCGTATATCCAATCGCAAATCCAATGGCGAACAAAGCTGCGATGGAGATGAAGAGCCATTTTAATATGCGCATGCGTCCGTCCTCCCGGTTCAAATAGTCTTACAGAATCTCGCGAACGACATCTTGCGGCCGACACAGGCGAACGCCCTTATCCGTGCGCACCAAGGGGCGTTCGATTAAAATCGGCTCTTGCGCCATGGCGTCGAGAATGCGGGCATTCTCGGCTTCCAGAAGGCCCAGCTCTTCGGCGGGCGATCCACGTGTCCGTAGGCCCTGACGCGGCGTGATGCCGGCATCGGCGTAGAGCGCAGCCAGCGTTTCACGGCTCGGCGGTGTTTTCAGGTACTCAATAACGTCAACATCTACGCCGGGCGTGTCGCGCAGAATGTCGAGCGTCTTGCGGGATGTGCCGCAATTTGGATTGTGCCAGATGGTCGCTTTCATGTGCGTCTCCTCGCGCCCCTCTTAGCGCAAATCACGCAAGAGCAAAATTGCTCAACTTACGCTTGCAATTGCGAGTTGTTATCAATAACGCCGCAACTAACAAGGAATGCGACTTAATCGCAATAACAATGGATCAAAGGACGATTTTGGCATGCGGCTCTTTCTGGCCACAGCACTCGCGACCCTCTGGAGCACAGGCTCTGCGTCTGCCTCAGAGCTGGTCTATGAGGCAGAGCAGGCGATTATCGTCACAGGCCAGCTTGATGGCTATCGCGCCGTTGCAACGACCAGCGGAACCAAGACTTCGACGCCCATATTGGATGTCCCCCAGGCCATTTCGGTCGTGACCGAAAAGCAGATGCGTGATGAGGCCATTTTGACCATCACCGACCTTGTGCGCCACATCCCTGGTGCATCGGCCGGGCAGGGCGAGGGTCACAGGGATCAGATCACCTTACGCGGCAATAATTCGACTGCCGATTTCTTTGTTGATGGCCTGCGCGATGATGCCCAATATTTCCGCAGCTTCTACAATATTGAACGGGTGGAGGTGCATAAAGGCCCCAATGCCATGATCTTTGGCCGTGGCGGCGGCGGCGGGATCATCAACCGCAGCACCAAAGGCGCAACTGCCGGGGAAACGCGCGGCAACGCCATGGCGTCGCTGAACAGTTTTGGCAGCTGGTATGGCAGCTTAGATGCCAATGTCGCGCTCGGCGACGTATCCGGCCTGCGCCTCAATGCTTTTTACGAAAAGCTCAACAACCATCGCGATGCTTTTGGGGGTGAACGCTATGCCATCAACCCCGTTCTGGGCACGGAATTGGGGCAGGCGCGCTTTCAGCTGGGCTATGAGTATGTCCGTGACGCGCGGGGTGTGGATCGCGGTATTCCATCGGTAAATGGTCAGCCGCTGACTGGATATCGAGATTTGTTTTTCGGGCTTCCGGGCGTCAATGACTCCGACATCGAAGCGCATATGGTCCGCTTTCGCGCAGAAGCGGAATTGACCGCCAATTTAAAGGCCAATGCCAGCGCGCTTTATGCCCATTATGACAAAATCTATACCAATGCCTATGCCGCCACGCCGATCAGCAACGGCAAAGTCGGGATAGAGGCCTATCGGGACCCCACCTTGCGTGAAAACTTGATCGCACAGGGGAATGTGGAGTGGACCTTTGACACGGGCGCGGTCGAACATCTGGTGCTCGCGGGGGCCGAATTTACCGATCAGGACAGCCGAAATGAGCGGATCACAGGAGCTTTTGCCAATGCGCCCGCGACCGCCGCAAACCGCAGGGCTAGCATCGCCTTCTCCTTACCGCTGACCATCCCAACCCCGCACTTCATCGCAGGTGCGGCGGGTGTCGCCAACCGCAAGGTGACAAGCGCGGTTCAACAGACATCCGTCTATCTTCAGGATCAATTGAGCTTTGGCCCGATGGTCGATCTGGTGGTCGGCCTGCGCTATGATCGCTTTGATCTGACGCTGACCAATTTGTTCGATGGGCGCCGATTGTCGCGCGTGGATGATCTCTGGTCGCCCCGCGCTGGCTTGGTTGTGAAGCCAGCCGAGACTCCGTCCCTCTATGTCAGCTACACAAAGTCATTCCTGCCTCAATCAGGGGATCAATTCACCTCGCTGGATGCCACCACCGCAGCACTCGACCCCGAAGCATTCGACAATTACGAAATCGGGGCAAAGTGGGACATTCGCCCCACGCTCAGTTTTACAGCGGCCCTGTATCAGCTTGATCGAACCAACACCCGTGCCGCAGGCGCGACGCCGGGGCTTATTGCCCTCACAGGCGCTCAGCGGTCAAAGGGGGCCGAGATCAGCCTTGTCGGCCATGTGACGGACGCATGGCAGGCGTCCTTTGGCTATGGCTATACCAAGGCGCAGATCACCTCCACCACCAGCGCCGCGCCAAAAGGGCGCGCGGTGGCGCAAGTGCCGCGTCATCAGTTGAGCCTGTGGAACCGTTATGATCTGACCAAGCGCTTTGGCCTTGGCCTTGGACTTTATCACCAATCCCGATCTTTCACGACCATCAGCAATGCGGTATCCCTTCCGGCCTATACGCGCATGGATGCAGCCGCTTTTTTTGAACTACGCCCCGGCTTGGAGGCGCAGATCAATGTCGAAAACCTGACCAATACGCGCTATTTTCCAACCGCACATAATGACAATAACATCTCAACGGGCGCGCCCCTCAACGCCCGCTTTACATTGATTGCCAAGTTCTGATCACCCCGGAAAACACGCAGTTCACCGCGATTGTCTCGACTTTATCCACAAGCATTGCCTATACGCAGGGCATGGAAAAAATCTTGGCCGCAAAGCTCGGCCGCAGAGACATATTGGCGGGATCGGTCGCAACCGCCGCCTTAAGCCTTTTCCCCGGCGCAGCCTTTGCCGCGCCAACGGACACGCGTCTCAGGGATATTGCCCGACATCAACTCGATCGGATGGGCAATCGCATTTGGGTGCGCGACGTTGTGGGCCTTGCAGATTTCTCGTTGCCGTCTTCGGAGCATCGGTTCTTCATCGTGGATATGGCGTCTGGCAATGTCCGCCGCTTTTACGTGACGCATGGACGCGGGTCTGATCCGGAGCATGATGGCTGGCTGAAAGCATTTTCAAATCAGCCGGGGTCAAACGCAACGTCGCGCGGGGCCTATCTCACGCGCAATTATTATGAAGGCAAACATGGCCTTTCTATGCGCCTGTCCGGACTTGATCGCGATAATGACAATGCCGAAAATCGCGCCATCGTGGTGCATGGTGCTGATTATGCAAATCCGGATATGATCCGCACCATGGGCAAGTTGGGGCGCAGCGAAGGTTGCTTTGCCTTCCCGCAGGATCGCTTGGTCGAGGTTATTGCCCGCATGGGGCCGGGCCGCATGATCTATGCTGATCGTCTTGAAGGCTCAGCGCACGGCTAAGGCCGTGCTGCGTCTTTAGTCAAACAGGCTAGAAACAGAGCTTTCGTCGGCAATCCGCTTGATTGCCTCTCCAATCAGGGGCGCAATGTTCAGCCGACGGATTTTCTTGGCCTCCGCAGCTGAAGCCTGTGCGCCGATTGAATCGGTCACGACCAGTTCCAGAAGCGCGGACCCTTCCACCCGCTCGGCCGCCGCACCCGACATCACGCCATGGGTGCAATAAGCGACAACATCTTCGGCTCCAGCCGCCTTAAGCGCGGCTGCTGCATTGCACAGCGTGCCTGCCGAATCGACAATATCGTCAATCAGAATGCAGAAACGGCCCTGCACATCGCCGATGATGTTCATCACCTCGGATTCGCCGGCCCGTTCCCGACGCTTGTCGACAATGGCAAGCGGCGCATTGTCGAGCCGCTTGGCAAGAGCCCGCGCGCGCACAACGCCGCCCACATCGGGGGAAACGACCATGATATTGCGGTCCCCAAAGCGCGCCAGAATATCGGCGGACATGACAGGTGCGCCAAAGAGATTGTCGGTTGGAATATCGAAAAAGCCCTGAATCTGCCCCGCGTGCAGATCAACGGAAAGAACGCGATTGGCCCCGGCTGTCGTGATGATATTGGCGACCAGCTTGGCCGAAATTGGCGTGCGTGGCCCCGGCTTTCGATCTTGCCGGGCATAGCCGAAATAGGGGAGAACAGCCGTAATCCGCTTTGCCGATGCCCGGCGCAGCGCGTCACAGATGATCAACAATTCCATCAAATTGTCGTTGGTCGGATAGCTTGTCGATTGAATGACAAACACATCCTCACCCCGGACATTCTCATGAATTTCGACGAAAACTTCTTCATCGGCAAAGCGACGCACACTCGCCTTGGTCAGGGGCAGGTCGCAATAATCGGCAATAGCCTGCGCCAAGGGAATGTTTGAATTGCCGGTAATAAGCTTCATGAATCGGGCCCCGCTCCACAAGAGTCGCCCGTCCCTTAAAGGTCAAGGCCATTGGCGGAAAGAGCCTTATTTCGGCCCAATCGGCAGGAAAAACATCTGAGTTGGCCAGATTGGCGCATTGTCGTGAATTGCACCTGCTTTGGGGCGGGGAGATTGCGGAAGCGGCGCGCGCTCAATAGAGAGGCGCAATGAGCGCACGTCTTAACATTGCTTTGGCCCAGATGAACCAGCGGGTCGGCGATTTGGCTGGAAATGCCGATGCCATGCTGGCGCGTCGGGCAGAGGCGGCAGCGCAGGGTGCTGACCTCATCGTCTTTCCAGAGATGCAGCTGATTGGCTATCCGGCAGAAGATCTGATCCAAAAGCCGTCCCTAGCGGCGCGCGCGGCAGAACAGCTTGAGCGCATGGCCGCCGCCACGCAGGATGGCGGCCCGGCCATGCTGGTCGGCACGCTGCACAAGGATGCAGCCGGCGCGCTCTTTAATGCCGTGGCGCTTTTGGACGGCGGCCGTGTGGCCGCCCTAAGGTTTAAGCATGAGCTGCCCAATTATGGCACTTTTGATGAAAAGCGGTATTTCCGCCCCGGCCCTCTGCCAGACCCAATCGCGTTTCGCGGGGCGCAGATCGGCGTGCCCATATGTGAAGATATTTGGTTTGCCGAGGTCGCTGCGCATTTGAAGGCCAAGGGCGCCGATTTTCTGATTGTGCCCAATGGCAGCCCCTATGAAATTGATAAGGATGAGTATCGGGCGACCCAGGTCATTGGCGCCCGCATTGCCGAAACATCTTTGCCCATTGCTTATCTAAACCGCGTCGGCGGTCAGGATGAACTGGTCTTCGACGGCGCGTCCTTCGTGATCAATGGGGATGGCAGCACGGTGCATCAATTGCCCGATTGGGAAGAACATGTACGCATCACCCATTGGGCGCAGACAGAGACGGGCTGGATATGTCAGGCAGGTGAATTGACCGCCTTGGAGCCAAGCCCGTCTGATGCTTGGCATGCGATGATGATGGGTCTGCGGGAGTATGTGAATACAAACCGTTTTCCCGGCGTCGTGTTGGGCATGTCGGGTGGGATTGATAGTGCCATTTGTGCGGCCATTGCCGTTGATGCTCTGGGCGCAGACCGGGTCTGGTGCGTCATGCTGCCCAGCCAATATACCAGTGCAGAGAGCCTTGAAGATGCGGCCGAGGCCGCACGGCTATTGGGCTGTCGGATCGATACCATTCCGATCACTCCCGCTTTTCAGGCATTTGAAACGATGCTTGCGCCCGTTTTTGCCGATAAGCCTGCGGACATTACCGAGGAAAATCTCCAATCGCGCCTGCGCGGCGTCACGCTCATGGCCTTGTCTAACAAATTTGGCCACATGCTGATGACGACGGGCAATAAGAGCGAAATGTCCGTCGGCTATGCGACCATTTATGGCGATATGGCGGGCGGCTATAACCCGATTAAAGATGCTTATAAGATGACGGTGTTTGCGCTGGCTCGCTGGCGCAATGCGCACATGCCGCGTCTGGGGCTTGGCCCGGAAGGGCCAGTTATGCCCGAACGCATTATCACCAAGCCGCCCAGTGCGGAATTGCGGCCAGATCAAAAAGATTCGGATTCGCTGCCCGATTATCCGGTGCTCGATGCGATTCTGATGGCCTTGGTCGAAGAAGAGCTTTCGGTGGAGGATATCGCTGCCCGTGGCTTTGATCGAGACATTGTCGCCCGGATTGAACGGCTGCTCTACCTTGCCGAATATAAGCGGCGTCAGGCCCCGCCGGGCGTGAAGCTCGGCCAGCGCAATTTTGGCCGCGACAGGCGCTATCCCATCACCAATGCTTTTCGAACGGCTTGATTTGTTATGACCATCATTACACGTTTCGCGCCGTCCCCAACGGGCACGCTTCATGTCGGCAACGTCCGCACGGCCCTGCATAATTGGCTCTGGGCCAAGAAACAGGGCGGCCGCTTTCTGCTGCGGATTGACGACACTGATGATGAGCGGTCGAAAGAAGCCTTTGTTGATGCCATCCGAAAGGATTTGCGCTGGCTGGGGCTGGATTGGGATGGCGAAGCGCGTCAGTCCGCCCGGTTCGATCTCTATGAACGCCGGTTTGAAGAACTGAAGGCGGCAGGCCGAGTCTATGCCTGTTATGAGACGCCGGAAGAGCTGGATTTACGGCGTAAGGTGTTGCTTGGGCGCGGCTTGCCGCCGGTCTATGAGCGCCCAGCTGCTGACGCCCCTGTTCCTGAGGGCCGCTCGCCGCATTGGCGGTTCAAACTGGATCATGGTTCATCCATCCAATGGGTTGATCTGATCCGTGGTGCGCAGCATTTTGATCCCAAGCTCCTCTCTGATCCCGTCATTCGCCGGGCCGATGGATCGTGGCTCTATATGCTGCCCTCTGCCATTGATGATATTGATATGGGCATCACCCATGTGGTGCGTGGTGAAGATCATGTGACCAACACGGCAACCCAGATCCAGATGTTTTCGGCGCTTGGCACGGTGCCGCCGCACTTTGCGCATGAGGCGTTGCTCACGGGCACGGAAGGCAAGCTGTCAAAGCGGCTCGGCTCGCTGGGCATGGACGCCTTTCAGGAACGCGGGATTGAACCGCTGGCGATTCTCGCGCTCTTGGCCCGATTGGGGACGAGTGCACCTGTTGAACCAGTAACAGATGTGGCACCCTTAATCGCGACAATAGACTTTGCCCATTTTGGCCGCGCGCCCGCGCGATTTGATGAGGAAGAACTGGCCCAACTGAACGCAAAAATTCTGCACCAGACGGAGTTTGCGGCCGTCGCGGACCGCCTGCCAGAGGGCGTGGATGAAGCGGCCTGGTGTGCCATTCGTCCCAATATCGACACCTTAGCAGATGTCGGCCCTTGGTGGGCCGTCGTGACGGGAGACATTGCCGCAACCATCGCCCCAGAGGATAAGCCCTATCTGGCAGAGGCTGCCAAGGCAGCCGCATCGCTCGACTGGTCGGGTGATCCTTGGCATGGCCTGACGGATGCGCTCAAAACCAGTACAGATCGCAAGGGCAAGGCGCTGTTTCTGCCCTTGCGTCAGGCGCTAACGGGTGTGGATCACGGGCCGGATATGAAGGCGTTGTTGCCGCTCATTGGGCGTGACAGGGCCATTGCCCGGCTCTTGGCGGCATCGGCCTGATCCGGGCTGGTATATCGACCGCTTAGGGCCTATCTTTCCGAGTATGTCTGTATTCCCCCGCCCCGCCAGTCCCAAGGCCGCTTGGCGCGACCTAAAGGCCTTCTTCAAGCAACCCGTCGCGCATAAGCTGGGCTTGGCTGTGCTTTCAGCGACGATTCCTCTTGTCTTGGTTGCGCTCTTCTATCTCGGTGAGGTGCCGATGGAATATCGGCCGCCCAAAATTGTCTATGTTGAAAAATTTGATCCAAAGCGCAGCTACGCAGACATCATCGCCCAGCAGAAAATTGATGCCAAACAGCGGGCAGCAGAAGAGGCAGAACGCCAGCGCATTCTTGAAGCGAATCGCAAGCCCTTCAAGGACATGGAAAAGAAGATG